>DAOVJZ010000018.1 GCA_030632035.1 Granulosicoccaceae bacterium
CGAATATTATAGTAATCTGATTTCTAAATTCCTTAAAGTCATTTTTTATATTACACAATTAAGTGATGAGCCCGAAATTAGCAATATGTTGTCTGCGTATATCAATCTTGTAAAGGCCAAGGAAAGTGCTGGTCAAGAGCGTGCGGTTCTTCAGTATGCATTTACAAAAGACAGAATTTCATCTGCTTTGTTTCTGAAATTTGGTGCGCTTGTGACAGAACAAAGGTTATATCTGGACCTTTATCAATCATTTGCTCCCGATGAACAAGTTGATTTTTTTAATCAACAGATGAATAAACAGAAGGTGGACAAGGTAGACAGTATTCGTGGTGCTGTATTGAAAACGAGATTGACAAGCAATTTTAACACCAACCCATCTGAATGGTGGCAGGTATCAACAGCAAGAATTAATATATTAAAGGTGGTTGAGGATAATTTTGCAAATAATATAAGAGGAAGAGTAAAACAGTTAAAAATTGATACCAATAATGCTCTTGCCCTGCATTCCTATCTGGTGATTGCGGGTGTTATATTCACATTTTTATTTTTGTATTTTCTTTCTCAAAAGATAATTGGTCCCATTACAACAGTTGCTACTATTGCTGACAGATTGGCAAGCGGTGAGCGTAATGTGGATATTAAAACAGAAGGTAATGATGAGGCCGGTCGCATGTTATCAGCCATGAAAAAAATGGCTGAAAATGTTTCTTCTTATGAGAAGGAGATTGAAGACAAAAGAGAATTACTTGATGTTACCTTGCACAGTATTGGTGATGCTGTTATCACGACTGATTTAAAGGGAAATGTGGTACTTATAAATAAGGTAGCAGAAAGGCTGACTGGCTGGAAAGAGGAAGAGGCAATAGGTAAGAGTCTGGGGGAAATATTTTATATCATTAATGAAGCTACCCGTGAGCATTGTGAAAACGCGATTAAAAAAGTACTCGAATCTGGAGAAAGCATTGCACTTGCCAATGGCACTGTGTTGGTTGCCAGAGACGGGACTGAACGAACTATTGTTGATAGTGGTGCTCCGATTAGAGACAAGAATAGCAATATTATTGGAATGGTACTGGTCTTTCGTGATATCACCAAAGAACAATTGATTAATGAAAATATTAACAAGCTTTCTCAGGCCGTTGAACAGAGTCCGGCGGCAGTTATCATTACCGATGTTGATTCCAATATTGAATACATAAACCCGAGGTTTGAAAAAACAACGGGATACACAGCGCAGGAGGTGATGGGGAGAAACCCGAGAATATTCAAGTCTGGCCTGACACCAAAAGAAACCTATAAGGATCTATGGGAAACTATTACAGGAGGTGATACCTGGCATGGAGAATTATGTAACAGAAAGAAAAATCATGAAATATTATGGGAGGGCACATCTATTTCTCCAGTCAAAAACCAGGAAGGTGAAATCACTCACTATGTGGCTGTCAAGATTGATATTACCGAACTTAAAAAGGCACAGGAGGAATTAATTAGCTCAAAAATTCAGGCCGAATCTGCCAACCATGCCAAAAGTGAATTTCTGGCTAATATGAGTCATGAAATAAGAACGCCGATGAATGGCATTATTGGTATGACAGATATCACTTTGGATACAGAGCTTTCAGACGAACAGTATGAATATCTTTCTGTAGTCAAAAAATCTGCCACATCACTAATGTCATTGCTTAATGACATCCTTGATTTCTCAAAAATGGAGGCAGGCAAGCTTGAGTTGCAACCAATAGATTTTAATGTTCATGACACAATAAGTGATGTCATCAATATATTCAGACTGCAGTCAGAAAAAAAGGGTGTGCAGCTTGATTCAGTCATTTCACCCAATGTACAGAGGTGGTATTTTGGTGATCCGGGCAGACTGCGCCAGATTATTAGCAATCTGGTAAGTAACGCAATCAAGTTTACCCATCAGGGTACGATTACACTTAGCGTCGATATGGAAGAGCAGGCCTCCGGTATTGATAACCGGAAAACTTGCCTGTACTTCAGTGTGACAGATACCGGGATAGGCATCCCTGAAGACAAGAAACAAACTATCTTTGAAAGCTTTTCACAGGCGGATAATTCAATAAGTAATCTATATGGTGGTACAGGTCTCGGTCTGTCTATATCCAGAGAGCTGGTTGGAATGATGGGTGGAAAAATGTGGGTGGAAAGTGTGGAGAATGATGGCAGTACTTTCCATTTCACTGTTTATTTGGGTAGGCAAGAAAAAGACGAAGACCTTGCAGAAAAACTGATGACAATGGAAGTTGGTAACATACCCGCATTGCTTATATCACAAAATATTCCTGATACTAAGGATATTGAAAACTCACTAAGAAAACTGGAATTAAATCTGGTAGTTGTTAATGATGGTGAGTCGGCACTGAATTCTATTGAACAAGCACAGAATAATGATCAGCCTTTTGTGCTTGTGTTTATAGTAATGCCAGTTTCTGACATGGATGATTTTGAGTTAGTCAAACGAATAAAACAAACTTCTCATGACAAGATGACAGGAATCATTTTATTGACACATGCAGGTCAGCGTGGGGATGCAATTGATTGTATAAAACTCGAAATATCGGCCTATCTAACATTGCCAGTTGATGATGATGTATTGAAAGAAGTTACAGAGGCGGTTTCAGTTTCTGTATTCGGTGGAACAGAACCATCAGAATTAATCACAACACATTCTCTGCGTGAAAGAAAAACAAAGCTGAAAATCCTTTTGGCTGAGGACAATAAAATGAACCAGAATATCGTGATTAAGATGCTTGAAAAAAGAAGTAACCTTGTAAAGGTAGCCGAAACTGGAAAACAGGTTCTGGAAATGCTTGAGTACGAATGCTTTGATTTGATATTAATGGATCTGCAAATGCCAGAAATGGGCGGGATAGAAACGGTAAAAATTATCAGGGAAAATGAAAATAAAACGGGCGTTCATATCCCCATTATTGCTATGACAGCACATGCTATAAAAGGGACAAGAGAGGAATGTTTGTCTGCTGGTATGGATGAATATATTACCAAGCCTGTTGAAATGGAGAAACTGCTCCAGCTTGTTAACAATGTTATCGGGAGATAGCTTTTTCAGGCTGGTTAGAGAGCCTGAATTTTTTTGTATTGTTCTTCCAGATTGTTTAGTGATGAACTGGCATCAGTGATTTTTTCACGTTCCTTGTTCACAACTTCTTCCGGCGCACGGCTGGTAAAGTTTTCGTTATTAAGCTTGGCTTCGGTACGTTCAATGTCTTTGCGCAGTTTTTCCATTTCCTTTTCAAGACGTGCCAGTTCTTCTTCCTTATTGATCAACCCGGCCATTGGAATGAGTAGTTTCATTTCACCGACCAGTGAAGTAGATGATTCAGGGGCCTCATCGCCTTTATTCAGCCAAGTGATGTTTTCCAGCTTGGCCAGTTTCATCAGATAAAGTTCGTAGTTATCAAGACGTTTACGATCACTATCTCCCCCATTTTGTAATAACACCGGTAATAGTTTGCCCGGTGCGATATTCATGGTACTGCGAATACGGCGTACTCCGAGAATGAAATCCTTGACCCAGTTGATTTCATCTACCGCATTTTGATCAACCTTGTCTTCATCAGCGATGGGGTAGGGTTGTAACATGATAGTGTCACCACTTATACCAGCTAAAGGTGCAATGCGCTGCCAGATCTCTTCAGTAATGTAGGGCATGATGGGATGCGTGAGTCTCAACAAGGATTCCAATACACGTATCAGTGTGCGGCGTGTTCCACGCAGGGTGGCTTCATTACTGTTTTCATCCAGTAACACCGGTTTGGATAATTCCAGATACCAGTCGCAGTATTCATCCCAGGTAAATTCATAAATAGCCTGTGCGGCCAGATCAAGACGATATTGTTCGATGTGTTTAACAATTTTTTGTTCGGTTACTTGCAGACGTGAAATGATCCACTTGTCAGCCTGAGTTAGTTCAATTTCTTTATTATCTTGCCCACAGTCATGACCTTCGGTATTCATAAGTACATAACGTGCTGCATTCCATAATTTGTTACAGAAGTTGCGATAACCTTCGATACGACCCAAATCAAAGTTGATATCACGGCCGGTTGAGGCCAGTGCGGCAAACGTAAAGCGTAGCGCATCAGTACCGAATGAAGGAATGCCTTTTGGAAAATCCTTGCGTGTGGACTTATCAATCTTTTTGGCCATTTCTGGCTGCATGAGTCCGGTAGTGCGTTTTGTAACCAGTGTTTCCAGCTCTATGCCGTCGATTAGATCAATGGGATCAAGCACGTTGCCTTTCGATTTGGACATTTTTTGTCCGTGTGCATCGCGTACCAGCCCGTGAATATAGACTTCCTTGAACGGGACTTCACCCATGAATTTGAGTCCCATCATGATCATGCGTGCGACCCAGAAGAAAATAATATCGAAACCGGTAACCAGTACGCTGGTTGGATAAAAGGTTTCCAGTTCTTTGGTTTTTTCAGGCCAGCCTAAAGTTGAGAACGGCCACAATGCAGAAGAGAACCAGGTGTCGAGGACATCTTCATCCTGTTTCAGTACAACCTCTTTGCCGAGATTGTGTTTTTCGCGAATCTCTTGTTCATTACGCCCGACAAAGGTATTGCCCTTGTCATCGTACCAGGCAGGGATTCGATGGCCCCACCAGATTTGGCGACTGATACACCAGTCTTCGATATTACGCATCCATTCAAAATAGGTCTTGTCCCAGTTACCCGGAACAAATTTGATGCGACCATCTTCTACTGCCTTGATGGCGTCTTTAGCCAGTGGTGCTACTTTTACATACCATTGATCCGTCAAGTAGGGTTCGATCACACTGCCACTGCGATCACCGCGCGGCACCATGAGTTTGTGTGGGTCAGTTTTTACCAGTAGTCCGGCTTCTTCCAGATCGGCAATGATTTGTTTACGTGCCTTGAAGCGTTCCAGGCCACGGTATTTTTCTGGTGTGCTGTCGTTGAGATTGGCTTCGATCGTAAAGATATTAATAAGACCGTTTTCAGGCACGTTTTGTAACGGGATGGTGTCACGATGACGTAACCAGACTTGATAGTCATTAAAATCATGGGCCGGTGTAATCTTTACACAGCCGGTACCAAATGCCGGATCAACATAGTCATCGGCAATGATCGGAATCTTGCGACCAGTGAGTGGTAATTCAACCAGTTGGCCAATTAAATGTTTGTAACGATCATCTCCTGGATGCACTGCAACAGCCGCATCACCGAGCATAGTTTCAGGACGGGTGGTGGCAACAATGACATCACCTTCACCATCTACCAGCGGATAACGCATGTGCCACATGTAACCGTTTTCTTCTTCGGAAATGACTTCCAGATCAGATACAGCAGTGTGTAAAACCGGATCCCAGTTGACTAGACGTTTGCCGCGATAGATCAAACCTTCTTCATGGAGTTGGACAAAAACTTCCAGTACCGAGTCGGACAAGCCTTCATCCATAGTAAAACGTTCACGCGACCAGTCGGGCGATGTACCCATGCGTCGTAACTGGCGTGTAATGGTGTCACCGGATTCTTCTTTCCAGTCCCAGACTTTCTTAATGAAATCTTCACGTCCAACATCGTGGCGGTTTTTACCCTCGGCGTTGAGGCGGCGCTCCACTACCATCTGGGTTGCAATACCGGCGTGATCGGTGCCGGGCTGCCATAAGGTGTTGTCACCCTTCATGCGATGGTAGCGGGTCAGGGCATCCATAATGGTGTCCTGAAATGCATGGCCCATGTGCAGACTGCCAGTCACATTCGGTGGCGGGATCATAATGCAATATGGGGTAGGGGAATTATGCGCAGGCGCAAAATAACCAGCCTGTTCCCAGGTGTCATACCAGCGTTGCTCTATGGCATGGGGATCGTACGTCTTTTCCATATAGGGGGGATGTCGGAAGAAGCTCTAGTCGTCGCTTTTAGTCAATTCATCAATTGAAGCGGCGACAGCCTCGGATACCAAGCTCTCAATTCTGTGTTTAAGTTCTTTTTTTACCGTTTCGGTGACAGTGGGAATGGCCTCTTGCATGGCTGACTCAATCACACTGGTCACAGAATCATCAATGATACCATTGATTTGGGGGGAAAGTCTTTCATGCATGCGGCGCGTGAGCTCATCAATCATGGCTGATGTCAGGCTGGTGTTGGCATCCTCGGTAGGTTCAGTTATGGGCTCTTCGACTGGCAGCTGTGCTTTTTCAGTGATAGCTTCCAGCGGTTCTTCGGATTCTTCTTCCTCGGGAAGGAGTAAGTCTTCCAGCGGGGTATCATCCAGAGAGGGTTCAGCATCATTAATGGTGACGGGTGTCGGTTCGTCAAGCTCCTCAATAGCCGGTTCCTCTTCAATGGCTTCAGGTTCTGCCATTTCATCAACCGGTTCTTCCACAGTGGCTTTAGGTTCAACCATTTCTTCGGTGATTGTTTCAATCACCGGCTCGGGTTCTTCGGCAGGAGAATCGTCTATTGATTCGGTTATATCGGTATTAGGTTCATCGACGGTTTCAGGCTCGGCAATCTCTGCGGCGACTTCCTCAAGGACAGGCTCAGCCTCCTCAACAGGGGCTGGTTGTGCGGGTGTAAAACCAGTCCCCGGAATAACAACATTTTCCAGTACAGGAATATGAGAATTTTCTTCCTCAGTAGACTCGACTGCCAGGGTTTCATCGGCCAGCACTTCCTCTTTCGACAACGGGGAGGATTCTGTTTCTGTCATATTGGTTTCTTCAGCCATTCTTTAAGCCTAGGACTTGATCGGATGAGATGCCAGCGGGTAGCCTCTCTCTTTGTAAAATTTAAAGCGTTCCCGGCCCATTTCGCGCTGTTTTTTGTCCTGATCGATTAATTCCACAACCCGGTTAAATCGACTAAAGAAGGAGGGGATCTCCTGAGAAAGATTAATGAGTACATCATCTTCTTTTTCATTATTCAAATCATGACCAATCAATATGGCATTATCTTTGTAATCACTATCAGTTGTCACAATACAATGAGGGAGAAAACTGTTTTGTTTGAACGTCCACAGCAGATCATCAATCGCTTGTGATTGTGTTTTATCATCGGTGTGAATATAAATACGATGACCGAGTTTTTGAATTTTTTCAGTTAGCCGGCATGCCAGATCAAATCGTGCTGTCGGCTTTTTATTTTCAGTGATGTAAAAATCAACCTTTGTCATTTTAATCCTTACACTTATCGATAATAAACTGGGTCAGCATGGGAACAGGGCGACCTGTTGAACCTTTTTCAGCACCGGATTTCCAGGCGGTACCCGCGATGTCGACATGAGCCCAGCGGTATTTTTTGGTATAGCGTGACAGAAAACAGCCCGCTGTAATGGTACCAGCATCACGTCCCCCGATATTGGCCATATCGGCAAAGTTACTGTTTAATTGTTCCTGATACTCATCCCACAGAGGCATTTCCCATGCGCGGTCACCGGCAGTTTTGCCTGAGTTTAATAAATCGTTTACCAAGGGCTGGTTATTACCCATCAAGCCACTGGCATGCTTACCGAGCGCAATCACACAAGCACCCGTTAGTGTCGCAATATCAATGACACAGTCGGGTTTGAATTTTTCGGTGTAGGTCAGGGCATCACACAGGATCAATCGACCTTCTGCATCTGTGTTTAGAATTTCAATAGTCTGACCGGACATGCTGGTTACGATGTCACCCGGTTTGTTGGCATCACCATCGGGCATATTTTCAGAGCTGGGAATAACACCAACCACATTAATTGGCAGGCGCATTTTACAAATGGCCTTGATAGTACCCAATACACTGGCACTGCCGCACATGTCATATTTCATCTCATCCATTGCAGTAGGGGGCTTGAGTGAAATACCACCCGCATCAAATGTGAGCCCCTTACCAACTAACGCAATGGGTTTACCATTCTTTTTGTCGCCTTTGTATTCCAGTGTAATCAGTTTTGCCGGTTGACGACTACCGCGTGAGACTGACAACAGGGAACCCATGCCGAGCTTTTTCATGTCCTTTTCTTCAAGCACTTTAACTGTCAGACTCTTGTAGGTTTTACCCAATGCCTTGGCCTGATCGGCAAGATAGGTTGGTGTACAAATATTACCGGGCAAGTTGCCCAGATCCTTGGCCAGTTTGACACCGGCGGCAATGGCATTCCCTTCCACGATAGCACGTTCACCCTCAGCCAAATCACGACGACTGGGTACCATCATCACCACTTTGCGTAATGGGCGGCGGGTTTTATCTTTTTTGCTCTTGAGTTGGTCAAAACAATACAGGGTATCGTTTGTGATAGTGACGGTTTCACGGAGTTTCCATGCCGTATCGCGGCCTTTAATATTGATATTGTTTATAAATGAAACAGCCTCCATGGCACCGGTTTCATTCAGTTTTTTGATAGTTGTACTTAAAATCTTACGGTATTTGGTATCGTTTAATTCGCGTTCTTTACCACAACCAACAAGGAGTACCCGATCACATAAGGTCTTGGGTATGTTGTGTAACATCAGGGTTTGCCCAATTTTGCCTTCGATATCACCTTTGCGCAGGATATTGGAAATATATCCCTTGGTGGCCTTGTCCAGTTGTTCTGCAGCGGCAGACAGTTTGCGAGGCTCATGGATACCAACCACGACACAGGCACTGCGTTGTTTTTCAGGATTACCGCTTTTAATAATGAATTCCATGATACCTCCGGTGATTTATGGCTCTTTTTGTATCAAATCAGGTAAATTTATTGTGAATTATATATTTTCTAAGCAAATGATAATATAGAATATTATATTCATTGAGTAGGGATTTTATTGGCTTTATTATCCAAATTCAATTTTTTAACCAAAATAGAAAGTTTTAAACAATCTTGATTATACATCGCTATATTAGTCGTGAAGTGTTGACCTCTCTGGGTGCTGTTATTATGGTGCTGATGCTGATCTTTATCAGCAACCGCTTTGTGCGCTTTCTATCTCAGGCCGTTTCCGGTGAAGTCCATAGTGACATTATTTTTCATTTGTTATCGCTCAAGATGCTGACTTATTTCTCGCTCATGTTGCCTTTATCTTTATTCCTTGGGATCTTGTTAGCATTAGGTCGCATGTATCGTGATAGCGAAATTGTTGCATTGTCAGCCAGTGGTGTAGGTAACAAACAATTATTAAAGATTGTCGTGAGTGTGGGGCTGGTATTGGGCATTGTGGAAGGTGCCTTTTCCTTATACATAACTCCTTGGGCGGAAGAGAAGGGCTACCAACTTCAGGAAGAGGCACAGGCTCGATCAGATATGACGGGTATCCGTCCAGGGCAATTTAGTGAAGGTGCCAGTGGAGAAAAAATCTATTTTGTCGAACGCATGAATCCCTTGGCGCATACGATGGAAAATATTTTTGTTGAAGGAAAGCAGCAGGGGCGTAAGGGTATTATTTCTTCTGCTGAGGGAGAGCAGTTTTTTAATAAGGAAACGGGTGATCGTTTTCTGGTATTGAAAAATGGCTACCGCTATGAAGGTGAACCGGGACAGCCGGAATTTCGTATTACTGAATTCAGGGAATATGCGTTCCGTATCAAGGAACGTGATGTGAAACAATTAAAACGAAAACGTGATGCCCTGCCGACCTCAGCCTTATGGGGCTCCAGTGACAAACGTGATATTGGGCAATTGCAATGGCGATTGTCATTACCCATTAGTATTGTTTTGCTTGCGGCACTGGCAGTGCCCTTAAGTAGAACTACGCCACGGCAGGGAAAATATTCAAAATTGTTTGTCGGTATCCTTTTATATATCGTTTACATGAACCTGTTGGGTATGGGGCAGGCATGGATAGAAAAAGATAAAATACCTGTATTAATTGGTATGTGGTGGGTGCATCTGCTAATGCTGGGGATTATCTATTACATGATGCTTGAGCACAGGCCCTCTATTATGGCCATGTTACCGATCCAAAAAATAAAAAATATGATCAGGTTTAAGAAATGATTCGTAATTTCAATTCAAACCAGTTCTGGTTCAAATTTACGTTACTTGATCGTTATATAGGCATAACAGTGATGAGCAGTATTTTTATGGCATTACTTGTTCTTGTATCACTGGAAGCCTTTATTACCTTTATGTCAGAACTGCGTGATGTTGGTAAAAATGATTATGGTGTGACACAAGCTATGGTCTACGTATTGTTGACCTTGCCGCGGCGTCTTTATGAGTATTTTCCAACATCGGCATTACTGGGCAGTATTCTTGGGCTGGGTGTATTGGCCAGTCACAGTGAACTCCTGGTAATGCGTTCTTCAGGGGTGTCTATCTTGCGACTGGTTATTTCTATATTTAAAACCGGCGGCATTATCATGTTGATTGTTTTTATCATTGGTGAGGTAGTCGCGCCAGTAACAGAACAAAATGCACAAAACTACCGTTCTATTCGTCTGGAAAACAGGATTACCATGCAAAGCAGTCATGGGTTATGGGTGCGTGATGGCTTGAGTTTTATTAATGTGAAAACGATATTGCCTGGTGAAAAAATGGGTGACATCAAGATTCATGAGTTTGATGAAAACCATAAGCTAAGGGTGAGTACTCATGCTGAAAGTGCAGAATACAAGGACGGAAAATGGGTTCTGTCAGGCATTAAACAAAGTATTATTGATGAATCAGGGGTTATTACCAAAACATCAGACAGTGCGACATGGAATTCCATTTTGAGCCCTGATTTGATTAACGTGGTAAAAATAAAACCGGAAATACTCTCCATGTGGGCACTGCGTGATTATATTGATTACCTGCAAATCAATAAACAGGATGCAAGTCGTTATCAACTGGCCTTCTGGACAAAATTGATTGCACCTTTTGCAACCGGCGTAATGATTTTATTGGCAGTGCCGTTTGTGTTTGGTCCTTTGCGTAATGTGAGTATGGGTCAACGTGTCTTGGTGGGTGTAATGCTGGGGATTGCGTTTTACATCATAAACCAGATGTTTGGGCAAATGAGTCAGATTTATAATTTCAATCCATTTCTTGGTGCGGCATTACCGACGATGGTGTTTTTGATTGGAACGGTTTTGTTTATTAAAAGGGTTAGATAGCTAACCGCCAAGACGCCAAGTATATGTAAAATGTTTCTGTGCTATTTCGATTAAGCAACAAGGTTGCGAATGGAAAAAATATCAATAATTATTTTTCAACCTTCACAATTTCTGTCTTTGATAAATAGTCATGCCAGGCTTTATTATCTTTATCAAAAAGAATCCACAAAAAGCCTAATCCAACAACCAACCATGAAATAATAGCGCCAACAAAACGGATCAGTGATTGTGCCCATGTAATATTTTTTCCATCCGGCTGTTGAACGCGTAGTTTCCATGTTTTCAGACCCAACGTTTGACCTGTGCGTGTCCATGCATAGGCAAAATACAAGTAGCAGATCCCAACAAGATAAAGCCGATACCATAAGTAGTTGGCGATATTGGCTGGTTCATCGACAAGGGTCATGGCAAGCAGGCTGGCAAAGAACAGCATGCCAAATAACAACATGCCATCGTAGAGCATGACTGCGAGGCGCTTAATCAATCCGGGATGGTCTTTCATTAATCACTAAAAATTCAATATTATTAACTCAAAACTGCTTAAATGGTGCTCCCTACGGGATTCGAACCCGTGTTACCGCCTTGAGAGGGCAGCGTCCTGAACCGCTAGACGAAGGGAGCTTGTCGACACATTATAGGCCGTATAATGCTATTATACGGCCTTTGGCCGATTAAGGTCGTCTGTTTTAACAGTAGGAAAAGGCATACAAAATTACTACTCCAACTATTATACCCCGTTCGGAACACAACGTATCACGTACCAATATCAGTGAGAACGCGCTTAAGGTGCTTTATCGCCTGAATGATGCTGGATATGAGGCCTATCTAGTCGGTGGTGGTGTGCGTGATATGTTACTTGGGCGCGAGCCAAAAGATTTTGATGTTTCGACCAATGCTACCCCGGAGCAGGTCAAGGATGTATTCCGCAATTGCCGTCTTATTGGTCGTCGTTTTCGTCTGGCGCATGTGTTTTTCCACAGAGAGATTATTGAGGTATCTACCTTTCGCGGCCATCATGATGATACTGAAGCAGAAATAGAAACCGAGTCAGAAGAAGGGCGTATTTTACGCGACAATGTTTACGGTACGCTGGAAGAAGATGTCTGGCGTCGCGACTTCACTATCAATGCGCTTTATTACAATATTCGAGATTTTTCCATTGTCGATTACACCGGTGGTGTTGAAGATTTAAAAGCCGGCATGTTGAAAATCATCGGTGATCCGGAAAAACGCTTCCGTGAAGATCCAGTACGCATGTTACGTGCAGTACGTTTTGCTGCAAAACTCGGTTTAAAGATTGAAGAAAAAACCGAAGCCAAAATTTTTGAATTGGCATATTTACTGGGCGACATCTCATCATCACGTTTATTTGAAGAAGTGCTGAAATTATTTCATGCTGGTTGTGCCCATGAGACATTTGAAGAACTACGCCACTATGGTCTGTTTGCAGCATTATTCCCGCAGACAGAAAAGAGTCTGGAAAGTGAATCAGAACATTTTCCGTTAATGTTGCTGATTAATGCCTTAAAGAGTACGGACAAACGTATTGCTGAAGGCAAGCCTGTGACACCGGCCTTTCTGATTGCTGCATTATTGTGGGATCCGATGTTACAACGTGCAAAGAATTATGCATCTGATGAGGATATGTCAGAGATACAAAGAATTCAGGAAGCAGCCTCAGATGTATTTCGTCTCCAACGCGAGCGTACATCTATTCCAAAACGTTTTGCCTTAACCGCAAGAGATATCTGGACTATGCAACCTCGATTGGCCAAGCGTTTTGGCAAGCGTGCGTTTCGTCTTTTAACTCATCCGCGTTTTCGTGCGGCTTACGATTTTATGTTAATACGTGCCGAGGCCGGTGAAGATGTAAAAGAACTGGC
>DAOVJZ010000232.1 GCA_030632035.1 Granulosicoccaceae bacterium
GTATTCAGGGGTATCAATTACGTGATCAGGGCAAGGAACCGACCAAAACAGCCGTAAAATCGGATCTGCGTACCTTTGGTATTGGTGCCCAGATTTTGTCAGATTTGGGAGTATACCAGATGAATGTATTAGGTACGCCTATGAAAATGCATGGTTTATCCGGGTTTGAGCTGGAAGTGGCCGAATACGTACCTTTTGACTAGGGGCTGTTGACCTTTCAGATGTTAGGCTGATTTTGGCTAATTTTAGTACTAACAAGGCATTTTTTACGTATCAATGTACTCCATTGATAGTAAAAAATAACACAGGTAGGGCTAAAATCAGACAATAGATGGAAGGTCAACAGCCCCTGGGGTATTGGAGTGGTTGTCACAGTGCTTGCAGAGTCTTATGATTATTACTAACGAGAGATCTAGGTTTAAAAATAATGGAAAAAATTGAAGGTGATTTAACTATTCGTAATGCCCGTGTTGGCATTATTGTGGCGCGCTTTAACAGCTTTATTACTGAAAGCCTGTTGAGTGGTGCAGTGGATACATTGGTACGTCATGGTGCGGATGAAAAAGATATTCGTACGGTTTATGTACCGGGCGCATTTGAAATGCCATTGGTTGCAAAACGCATGGCTGCCAGTAAACGTTATGACACGATTATTGCACTGGGTGCGGTAATTCGTGGTGGCACACCACATTTTGAATTTGTAGCTGGTGAATGTACCAAGGGAATTGCACAGGTTGGTATGGAATTTGATTTACCCATCGCGTTTGGTGTGTTGACAGTGGATAGTATTGAACAGGCTATTGAACGCGCTGGCACCAAGGCAGGTAACAAGGGTGCGGAAGCAGCCATGTCAGCAATCGAGATGGTTAATCTTTTGCAAAAGCTGGATAAATAAACTCAGGTGGTGATGAATGAGTGAAGCTCGAAGTAACGCACGCCGTTCTGCTGTTCAGGCTATTTATCAATGGCAATTAACTGGCCAGCAGGCTGAACGTATTGATGAACAGTACGTGGCTGATCACGATGTTAGTAAAATGGATCAAGCCTACTTCCATGAATTGCTGAAAGAGATCCCGTTACACCTGCATGAGCTGGAAGATCATATTATTCCGTTTATTGACAGAAAGATTGATGAACTCGATCCGGTAGAAAGAGCTGTACTCCGGATCGGAATCTATGAACTGGAATTTCGGCTTGATGTACCATACCGTGTTGTGATTAATGAGGCAGTAGAACTTGCCAAGACATTTGGTGCGGAAGATGGTCATAAATACGTTAACGGTATTCTGGATAAGGTGGCACAGAAGTTACGTACTACCGAAATAAAACGTAATAGTGGCAATTCAAAGTCAGCAAGTGCACCAAAAAAGAAAAAGGCCAAAAAACAGGTCAAGGTCACCACAAAAAAGTCCAATTCCAAAGGAAATTCCGGTCAGCGCGTCGCTAAAGGAAAATAATCTTTTTTATTAAAAGACATTATTCATGTCATTTTCCGAATTTGATCTAATTGAACGATTTTTTTCCGGTCATGCCAATCGTGATGATGTTGTCATTGGTGTCGGCGATGATGCCGCCGTACTAAATGTACCTACAGGACAACAACTGGTTGTCACGACAGACACCTTGATCGAGGGTGTCCATTTCCCTATAGAAACTTCGGCAGAACATATCGGTTACAAATCACTGGCTGTGAGTTTAAGTGATCTCGCGGCGATGGGTGCCGAACCGGCATGGGCAACATTGTCATTAGCAATTCCTGCTTATGATGAAGCCTGGCTAACAGGTTTTAGTCATGGTTTTCTCGAACTGGCAAAAACACACAACGTGGCCCTGGTGGGTGGTGATACGGTGAGTGGGCCATTATCAATCACTGTGCAGTTGCATGGTCTTGTGCCAGATGGTCAGGCTATACGACGTGATGGTGCCAGCAAAGGTGATCTTGTTTATGTCACCGGTACATTGGGTGATGCCGGGCTTGCACTGGCTGGATTACAAAACCGTCTTAACCTTGATCCTGTTATTTTAAAAAGACTACGTCAGCGACTGGATTGCCCAACCCCCAGAATCGAAGCAGGGCTTGCCTTGCGGGGACTTGCCAGTGCCTGTATTGATGTTTCAGATGGATTACTGTCTGATTTGGGACATATCACCAATAAAAGCGGTGTTGGTGCAGATATTATACTGGAACAATTGCCGTTATCGGTCGATACAGAGCAGTACATTGCAAATAGTGGCGACTGGAATATTGCCTTGGTAGCAGGTGATGATTATGAATTATGTTTTACTGCACCGGCAAACAATAAAATTGAGTCATTACTAAAATCATTGGGTTGTACCTGTATAGGAAAAATAACACAGCAAGCCAAAATTCGTTGTTTTCATACAGATGGTTCATTATATGAATCAGGCAAAACAGGATTTGATCATTTTGCAGTTTAATTCAGTACGGAGTTTATTCGAATAGTATGAAACAACCAATGGATAAAGTATTTAGTGATATAACAAAGCACCCGGCCTATTTTCTCGCTTGCGGGTTTGGCAGTGGTTTGTCACCGGTTGCATCGGGTACAACAGGCACTATGGCAGCGATTCCCATTTTCCTTTTATTATCATGGATAGGGATGGAAACCTGGCAGTATTTACTCATCGTTGTAGCCGTGATATTTGTTGGTATCTGGTTATGTGACAAAACATCAAAGGACTTTGGTGTAGATGATCACCCAGCTATTGTTTGGGATGAATTTGCCGGATTTTTTGTCACGATGATAGCTGTACCGGTCACATGGTATTGGGTGTTGACGGGGTTTTTCCTGTTTCGTTTATTCGATGTATTGAAGCCATGGCCTGCCAACTGGCTGGAAAAGAACCTGCCGGGTGGGTGGGGAATCATGCTGGATGATGTGCAGGCGGGTATTTATGCATGGGCAGTAATGCAGATTCTGATAATGTATTTCTAAAATGAAACTTCCATTTCTTAAATCCGGTTTATTGTTAA
>DAOVJZ010000016.1 GCA_030632035.1 Granulosicoccaceae bacterium
AACTTATTTCTGGCATATTAACTGAGGCATCAGAAGATCATACTCCAGGAGATGAACACCTGCATGTTATACCTATAGCGGGTAAATATTATAATTTCGTACGACAACCTGTTTTTGATAGTGAAAAAAATCCAATAGCTCATCTTGTCAGCCTTAAAGACATTACCATTGCATACAACGATCGAAAGAAGATAGAAATAGTCACATTCTCTGCCATAGTGGTTGCCTTGCTTGCTAGTCTGGCTGGGTTATTTGTTTTTCTTAATTACTCTCTAAGTCCATTGAGTACCTTAATGGATACAGTAAAACGTTTTGGCAAGGGCGAAACAAATATACGTGTAGAAGTGGACCGAGAAGATGAAATTGGTCAACTGGGTACCACCTTCAACTCTATGGCTCAACAGATTCAGGATAACATTGAAAGTGAACGCCAGTCAGCAGAAGATATAGAAGGCAAAGCATCATTGATTCATGAAGTAGTAGAAATGGCCAGTCATGGTGACCTAACGGGCGAAATGATGGTCTTCCGTGATAAAGGGGTTATGTCTGATATGTCTCAGTCAGTAACCGATATGATCACAAACCTGAATGATTTAGTAACACAGGTTCAACAATCCGGTATTCAGGTTACTGGATCTGCCACCCAGATTGCGGCCACTGCAAAACAACAAGAAGCTACTATTACTGAACAGGCGGCCACAACAAATGAAATCATGGCAACTACCAAGCAAATATCGGCAACTTCAAAAGAGCTGCTAGGCACGATGGATGATATAACAAAAGTTTCCGAACGAACCGCATCTTCTGCAGAGACAGGACGTGATGCACTCTCCCATATGGAAGGCACAATGAATCATATGGTGGAATCTTCTTCATCAATAACATCAAAACTGGCTGTACTGAATGAGAAAGCAAGCAACATTAATACGGTTGTAACCACTATTACAAAAGTTGCGGATCAGACCAACCTGCTGTCTCTGAATGCCGCTATTGAAGCAGAAAAAGCAGGTGAATATGGTATTGGGTTCTCGGTTGTTGCAACAGAAATTCGTCGCCTTGCAGATCAGACTGCCGTTGCAACCTGGGACATCGAACAAATGGTTCAGGAAATGCAGTCTGCTGTTTCAGCTGGCGTAATTGGCATGGACAAATTTTCTGAAGAAATACGCAACGGTGTAGATGATGTAAGTCAGGTTGGTGCACAGTTATCAGAAATTATTGAGCAAGTGCAGGCAATTCTTCCTCAATTTGAAAGAGTCCATGAAGGCATGCATTCCCAGACGCTAGGTGCAGATCAAATTAGTGAATCCATGATCCAGCTTAATGATGCTACCCAGCAAACAGCTGAATCACTGCGTCAGTCAAATGATGCAATTGTACGACTTAATGATGCTGCCCAAGGGCTGCAAGGTGGGATTTCGAAATTCAAAATCAACACCCGGGAATCATGAAGGTATCATTATGCTGTACCTGCAATTCAAGCTTGATAATGAAGAGTACGCTCTCGATACAGTTCATGTTATTGAGATAACACCTGTCGTTGATTTAAAACCTGTCCCCAAATGTGAAGACTTCATTGTCGGCATCATGAATTACCGTGGTACTCCAATCCCTGTAATTGATCTAAGTCGTATCCTTCTGGACAGGGAATTTTCTCGTAATATAAGTACTCGCATCGTCATCACTCATGCAGGTAATGGGAGGATAGTGGGATTAATTATAGAACATATAGAAGGAACGATTAAAAAATCAGATGCTGATTTTGTTAATGTCAATACTGCTTCAGATACAACATCTTATCTTGACAAAATAACTATAGATAATAAAAACATGATCCAGACCATACATGTCGAAAAATTAATCAATGACAAAATGTCTTCTCTCACTCCCCTGCAAGGAATGGCTGGAGCATAATCATGTCACAGGTAGAGATCGAAACATTATTAAAAAAATCCATGGGGTTAAATTCTGTATCTGTTGGTTCAGCTACAATTGGGCGCGCTGTGCAAAAACGCATGAATGCACGTAGCGAACCTGATATTAATGCCTACTATCACGAAATTCTACATTCCAGACCTGAGCTGAATAAACTTATTGAAGAAGTTATTATTCCTGAAACATGGTTTTTCCGTGATACTAAACCCTTTCAATCACTTGATACCCTTGTAAAAGAAAAATATATAGAAACTGTCGCTTCCGGAAAAAAACTCAGGATATTGAGTGCGCCTTGTTCAACAGGTGAAGAAGCCTATTCCATTGCAATGGTAATGATTAATAACGGACTGACAAGTAATCAATTTCATATTGACGCAATTGATATAAGTAACAGGAATATTGAATATGCTTTAATTGGTATCTATGGATTAAATTCATTCAGGGGTAATGACCTTGGTTTCAGGGATAAATATTTTATGGACTCTCCTGAAGGATTTATTCTTGATAACAGCGTAAAACAAAGCGTTGATTTTAAACAGGCAAATCTTCTCGATTCCACATTCCGTCTCAATAGAGATAATTATGACATTATATTTTGCCGTAATCTCTTGATTTATTTTGACCGGGAAATACAGAACAGTACCCTCAGCTGTCTATCCGGTTTATTAAAAACCGATGGCACCTTGTTCGTTGGTCATGCTGAAGGCGGGGCTTTAATAGGAACATGGAGTCCATCAAAAGAATTTCCTGGCTCTTTTGCTTTCAAAAAACCAGATCCACATATTGCCGCAGCCAGCCTTAAAAACAAGCCTGTTACAGCTAAAACTGGCAGCTTGGCGGAAAATTCAAACTCTCTTACGAAAAAGATATTTAACAAACCAACCGGGAAACCTTTTTCTACTACTTCTAAACCCGCAACCAGCTCGCTGGTAACAAAAAAAGACTCCAGTCTTGCAGATGCTACCAGACTGGCAAATGAAGGCCACCTTGTAGAAGCAGCGAAAATTTGCGAGTCGCACTTGCGTGATAACGGTCCCGACACCGAGGCCTACTTCCTGCTTGCATTGGTGCGTGAAGCCACAGGGAACAGAAATCAGGCGGTAGACTATCTCAAAAAAGTACTTTATCTCCATCCAAATCATTATGAAGGCATGGTGCACTTGTCATCACTGCTTGAATTATTAGGCGATGCCGATGGCGCAAAAATTATCAATGAACGCGCGGCAAAAATACAGAACAAGGCTGGATAAGTCTTAAAAAAACCGATGAATACAAAAGTAAAAAAACAAATTCTGAATATAGATGATTGCTGGAACCACATCGGTGTATGGGGTAGTGAATCACCACGTTGTGAAAAACTGGAAGAAGTGATGCATTGTCGTAACTGTGATAAATTTTCTTATTCAGGACAACAGGTTCTTGAACAACCTCTGTCTGAAGAATACCTTAAAGACTGGAGCAAAACATACAGTCGTAAAAAAGAACAGCATCTTGTTGGAACAAACTCATGTCTTGTTTTTCGTCTCGATGATGAATTTTATTCATTTCCTAGCAATACAATTGTCGAGGTCACAGAAATACGATCCATACATTCAATACCTCATCGCAAATCAAAATCACTACGAGGACTTGTCAATATACGCGGTGAATTGAAAATATGCATTTCTATTGGCTATTTGTTAGGTGTTAAAAAAAATAAAAAACGAACTGAAAAAACCAGAAAGAATACTTCTTATGAACGCATGATTGTCATTACACAAGAGGAGCAACAATTTGTATTCCCTGTTTCAGAAGTGATCGGTTCGTTTCGTTATAATGATGAGCAAATAAAATCGCCGCCAGCGACCATCTCAAATACCAAAGCCACTTTTACTATTGGCATGTTGAATATTGATCAGAAGCATATTGCATGTCTTGATCTCAATCTCATATCCCAATTAATCAAGAGAGATTTAAAATGAGTGGTGACAAGGAGCTTGGCGATATTTCCATGCTCGAACTATTCAGGATCGAGATTGAAGGACAGGCAAAGACCCTTTCTAAAGTTCTGCTTGAACTGGAAAACAATCCAACCTCTGCTGATTGTCTTGAACAATTAATGCGTTCTTCCCATTCCATAAAAGGAGCTGCACGCATGGTTGGCGTTGATGTCGCTGTCAGAGTCGCTCATATAATGGAAGATTGTTTTGTCGCCGCACAAGAAGGGGCAATCACTATTAATAATGATAATATTGATACTCTTCTTAAGGGAGTGGATATTCTGGTGGATATTTCAGAACTGTCCCCGAACAGTTCTCCTGACTGGTTTAGTGAGAATGCAACTAATGTGGAATCTATCGTAAATGATGTTACAGACATCATTAATCAAACATCTTCTCCAAAAAATTTGGTTAACAAACAGGAATCCACGGTTGAAACTGTTGATAAAACAAAGGGAGTTGAAACAGAAGAAGTAAATTATTCAGATATTATCACTGCAGATGACATGATGCTTGATCTGTTTAAATATGATGCGGAAATACATATTAGTGCAATCATTGCCGGCCTCAAGATTACTAACCTTGATGCTGCCAAATCACTACCTGAGTCAAAAGAAATTCTGGAAAATTTAAAGCAATCTGCTTACTCGTTGAAAGGCGGTGCAGAACTTGTTGAATTGTCTTCTGTAGTGCAATTGGCACGTGTAATGGAAGATTGTTTTTCTGCTGTCAGAGAAGGAAGGATTAAATTAACCCAACAGAATGTTGATGCCCTGATTCAATGTATCGATATTATCAAGGAAATAATCAATAGCCTGAAGTCCGGCAATCCCACATGGGAATCCGATAATACAAACAGGGAAAAACTGGATAATACAATTAGTTCATTAACTTCCTCTCTTGGACAGGATTTTAATGAGCCAACATCAACTGCAGAACCCTCTGATCCTGTTATTGAGCCAAATGAAACCAACGCACCTGTTCCAGAAAAGAAAACTGCAACAGTCAGCAATAAAATAGAACAACAATCTGAAAAGAAGAAATCAGATTCTGCTGATACTGCTGTCAGGGTATCCAGTAACTCACTAAACAGACTCATGGGGCTAGCCGGTGAATCAATTGTTGAATCAAGAAGATTACGTCCATATGCAGATTCACTGCTTGCACTAAAACGCCGACAAACAGAAATGTTCACAAAATTAGACAAACTTAGTGAGCATGCACAGAATGAAAATAGCAGTGAATCATTGTTACAAATGATGTCTGAAATACGAAAAAATGCAACTGAATGCAGGAATACACTTTCAGAAAGACTTGAAGAACTGGAAACATTTGATAGAAGCCTTAATAATCTTTCAGGCCGCCTGAATCGTGAAGTAATTTCAAGCCGCATGCGGCCTTTTTCTGATGGTACACATGGTTTCCAGCGCATGGTGCGTGATGTTGGGCGCTCATTAAACAAAAAAGTAAAATTGGAAATATCGGGTCTTAATACCATGGTTGATCGTGACATTATGGAAAAGATCGAGGCTCCTCTTAATCACCTGTTACGTAATTCAGTTGACCACGGTATAGAGTCTCCAGAAGAACGTGAAAAAGCAGGCAAGCCTGCTGAAGGCACTATAAAGCTGAAGGCCATGCATAATTCTGGAATGCTTTCTATTCTTGTCGAAGATGATGGTAAAGGCGTTGATCTGGATTCATTGAAAAACAAAATTATCACAAAGGGAATGGCTTCTAAACAGATGGTCAGAAAAATGTCTGAATCGGAATTGCTTGATTTCATGTTCTTACCCAGCTTCTCTACCCGTGACAATGTAACAGAAATATCTGGCCGTGGCGTTGGTCTGGATGTTGTTCACAGTGTTGTTCAGGAAATGCGTGGTGTTATTCGCACTACTTCAACGCCCGGTAAGGGTATTCGTTTTCAATTGCAATTACCCCTGACTCTTTCTGTTATACGTGCCCTGCTGGTTAATATCTGTAATGAACCTTATGCATTTCCATTGGCTCGTATTGATCACACATTAAGGCTGCATAAAGACAATATTAAAACGCTCGAAGGTCGTCAGTACTTTATGCTTGATAATGAACATATCGGTATTGTTTCAGCAAAGCAGGTTCTTGAACTTGAAGCTGAAGAACCAGAACAAGGTGATGAGGTATCTATTGTTATAATTGGTGAAAAACTAAATCGTTATGCCATGGTCGTAGATAAATTCCTTGGTGAACGCAGTATGGTTGTACAAAAAATTGATCCGGCACTTGGAAAAATACATGGTATTGGTGCTGCCGCAATCCTTGATGATGGCACCCCTGCCCTGATTGTTGATGCCGATGACATGGTTCGCTCTATTGAACTCTATATCTCTGGTGGTCATGTTGTAAATATTAACAGCCAAACAAAAGATGATAACCCTGAAAATAAAAAACGGGTTCTTATTGTTGATGACTCAATTACCGTACGTGAAGTTGAACGCAATATGCTGGAGTCTCGTGGTTACAGTGTTGAGGTTGCCGTCGACGGGGTGGATGGATGGAATGCAGTTCGCTCCAAGAAATATGATTTAGTAATCAGTGATATTGACATGCCACGAATGAATGGGTTTGAATTTGTCGAAAATATCAAGTCAGACAAGGTGCTAAATAAAATCCCGGTCATGATTGTATCCTATAAAGATCGTGAAGAAGATCGTCTACATGGACTTGAAGTTGGTGCTGATTATTACCTGACAAAAGGTAGTTTTCAGGATGAAACCCTGCTTGAAGCCGTTGAAGATCTGATTGGCACGGCAACCTGAGGAGTGTGTTATGCGTATTGCAATCGTAAATGACACACAAATGGTCGTTGAGATTTTGAAGAGAATTATTTCTTCAATTCCACAACATGAAATTGCCTGGGTTGCTGCTAATGGACAGGAGTCTGTAGAAAAATGCGCACAGGATGTTCCTGACCTTGTTATTATGGATATTATTATGCCTGTTATGGATGGTGCAGAGGCTACAAAAATTATTATGCAGGAATCCCCCTGCTCTATTCTTCTAGTGACTTCTACAGTTGATGGAAACGCATCGCAGGTTTTTGAGGCAATGGGGGCTGGTGCACTTGATGCAGTTAACACACCCTTTGTAAATGGAACAGGCTCTACTGACGGAACCAGTCAATTTATAGAAAAAATCAACACTATTGAGAAATTAATCAAGAACACTAAAAAACTGGAAAACAGCATTCACTATACCCCCCATGGATCAATCAATGATGATTATATCCTGACTATTGGTGCTTCTACAGGTGGACCTGCTGCATTAGCAACTGTGCTTTCCTCGTTACCAAAAGATTTTCCAGCATCCATTTTATTGTCTCAACATGTTGACAAAATGTTCAGTGCAAATTTTGCTCTATGGTTAGGTAAACAAGTAACGCTAAAAGTCAGAATCGCTAACAAAGGCGACAAACCAGAACCAGGTACCATTCTTGTCGCTGGTACAGGCGATAATATGATGCTGGATAACAAATTAAGAATCCAATATACACCTGAACCCATAGACTATCCTTACAAACCCTCTGTTAATGTTTTGTTTGAGAGTGTTGCAAAAAACTGGAAAGGAAATGCAGTAGGTGTGTTACTCACTGGTATGGGAGATGATGGTGCAACTGGTTTGCTCCGGATGAAAGAAAGAGACTGGCTGACCATTGCGCAGGATGAAAAGACCTGTGCTGTATATGGCATGCCAAAGGTGGCAGCAAAACTGAATGCAGCAACAGAAATCCTGCCTCTCGATCAAATAGGGGAAATGATTAATTCAACCATAAAAGCACAAAATAGTAAAAAGGCCGCATCATGAATGGGCACGCTGAAAATATAGAGCCATCAGATAGCTCTGTGCAAGATAATAAAATAGAACACAAGATTGTTGTTTTATTGGTTGACGATCAGGAGATAATCGCCAATGGCATTGAGAAAATGCTTAAAAATGAAAAAGATATCGAAATGCACTACATTGATAATCCTAAAATTGCTGTCCAGAAAGCAATTGACATCAATGCCACCATTATCCTGCAAGATCTGGTGATGCCCAATGCAGATGGTATGATTTTATTACGCTTTTACAAAGCTCATCCTGCAACACAAGGCATCCCCGTTATTGTTCTCTCCAGCAAAGAAGACCCAAAGGTAAAAAGTAATGCTTTTACCAATGGCGCTACTGACTATCTGGTTAAACTTCCAGACAAGGTAGAACTCATTGCCCGTATTCGCGCACATTCAAACACCTATATGGCACAACTGGAACGTGATGCAGTCTATTTCGCATTAAACGAAACCCAGAAAGAACTGGAAACGAGTAATAAAAAATTAAAGATACTCTCTTCCATGGATAGCTTAACTCAAATACCAAACCGTCTCACCTTTGATAAAACGCTCAATAAAGAATGGCGTAATGCTCACAGAAGTCATCAACAATTGTCACTCCTTATGCTCGATATCGATCACTTCAAAAAATACAACGATGGCTATGGCCACCAGAGTGGAGATAATTGTCTCGTACAAGTTGCGCAGACACTACACGCATCCACAGACCGTCCTATGGATCTGGTCTGTCGTTATGGTGGTGAGGAATTTGGTATCATCCTTCCCGATACACCTATTGAGGGTGCCATGAAGGTGGCTGAAAAAATGCTGGAAGATGTCGCTAACCTGAAGATAAAACATAAGCTCTCTGACACAAGTGATATTGTCAGTGTCACCATAGGCATTGCCTCATGTTACCCTGAAGAAGACACACTACCAGCAAGCCTGATATCCATGGCTGATCAGGCTCTCTATCTAGCCAAGGAAAAAGGTAGAAACAGGGCTGAGCCTTATAAGCCTGACAACGAATACTGACCCTTTTATATGTAACAATCTTCTGATTTGGTATAAAATCGCCTCTCACAATAATAAACGGGAGTTAAGGCATGACATTCATTGTCCTTGAGGATTGTATCAAGTGTAAATACACTGACTGTGTTGAAGTATGTCCTGTCGATTGCTTTCATGAAGGCCCTAATTTTCTTGTTATTGATCCGGATGAGTGTATCGACTGTACCCTGTGTGAGCCAGAATGTCCGATTGAAGCAATAGTCTCTGAAGATGATGTCCCTGATGATCAACAGGAATTCATTGCGTTGAATGCTGAATTATCACGCGAATGGCCTGTTATCACCGAACAGAAAGACGCACTACCAGATGCAGACGACTGGGCGGGAAAACAAGGCAAGCTTAAAGATTTAAAAAGATAAAATCTGTTTGTAACAGCTTCATATTCAGGTGACAAAAAATAACAATAACCTTCTTCTACTGGAACTCTCCGACGACCCATTACGCCTGATTGCACGGCACATTATAGAAAACTTTTCAGATAAACTGCCTGATCTGACTCAGCTCGTTATACTCCTGCCGGAATCCGGCAACAATAGTCGGTTACGACAATATCTGCTCGAAGAAAGTGGTAAAAAGCAATGGCACGCATTACTCGGTCCAGAAATATCTACTCTCAAGATCTGGGTAAAAACCAATATTCCCGGCCCTGAAAAAACAGCTACCGGTTATTTACGTGAACTTATTCTGGTTAACGCACTACTCAAATATCCTCATTTATATAAAGAAAGCAGTCCCTGGGCCCTATCTGATAGTCTATTACACCTGTTTGATGAACTGACACTCTACAAATTAGATCCCTTCTCTTCCGAGCAAGACTTTACGCAATCGTTACAAAAAGCCTATGGTGTTTTTGAAGGCTCACTTGAATCACTAAATCGCGAATCGAAGCTGGTTTACACTCTGTGGAAGGCATGGCACGAACAGCTCGCACAAGAAAATATTATAGATAGTGCCAGTGAGTGGATCATAAGAATGAGTGATTTCGGTGCAATCAACCCAGACACGCATTTTTATATTATTGGCAATGACAACCTGCTTCCCGTCGAAAAAGAATGGATCAAAGCACTCTATGATAAAAAACAACTGACCCTTGCCTTATACAAGGAACATCTTTCCAACTTTGATTTTATTTCTGCAGAACC
This sequence comes from Granulosicoccaceae bacterium, assembly GCA_030632035.1. Classification (GTDB taxonomy): domain Bacteria; phylum Pseudomonadota; class Gammaproteobacteria; order DAOVJZ01; family DAOVJZ01; genus DAOVJZ01. The sequence continues at coordinate 9,979 of DAOVJZ010000016.1, forward strand.
CGCCATAGAAAATAATAGTCTCCTTTCCTGTGTGTATGACCATACTAGCGATACCTTGATTGATAGAACAAAAAAAGCAAAAAAAGAATTTGACCAATCAAATGCAATAAAACACATATCAATAGCCACGCTTAATAATGCTGAATCAGAAGCCATTGCTGTTGATATTCAGGTCAGACAATGGTTACTTGATGGTAAGAAAAATATTGGCATTGTCACCAATGACCGCCGTCTTGGCCGACGCATCCGCGCATTGCTGGAACGCGCCAATATTAATGTGCAGGATAATGCTGGCTGGGCACTATCAACCACACGTGCAGCAGCTGTACTGGAACGCTGGATACAAACCATGGAAGAAAATTTTAACTATGTCCCGTTACTGGATGTACTCAAGTCTCCATTTATCCTGTCTGATTGGGAATATGAAAAAAGAATTGAGCTGGTTTATCGACTTGAACAGGATGTTGTTCAGCACGGAAACATAAGTGGAAACCTCGAACGATTCAGGCAATATATTAAATTAAGACAAAAACGACTTAACAACACATCCAATATAACAGACGATCTAAATAAGCTGTTGGATCTCCTTGAACAGGCTTCTACCCCGCTCGCAAAAATACTGGAGAACCCATCTGATAACCATAAAGCCACCTACATCATAGATAATTTGCTTGAAAGCCTGAAAAGAATTGGTATGTACGAACTTCTTGAACAAGATGATGCCGGATGTCGCTTATTGCAGGAACTGGTACTGATGCAACAATCTGCCAAGCAGGCCAATATTCGCATAAACTGGCTTCAATGGCGTGAATGGCTTGGTAAAACGCTAGAGCAATATAACTTTACCCCAGCATCCAATAGCCATTATGTACAGCTTGCCAGTCTTGAGCAAACCGGATTTTTTAATTTTGATGCCCTAATTATCGCCGGTGCAGACACACGTCATTTGCCGGGTACCCCTGATCACACTCCTTTCTTTAATGAGAACGTTTATTTACAACTTGGTCTGCCATCACGCTATCAGGTATTTGAAAAAAGATTTTTCCTTTTCCGGCGTCTGCTTGAATCAGCACCGCTTGTATTAATTACCAGTCACGAGGAAGAGGGCCATGATCTACTTCAACTGTGTTCGTGGGTTGAAATATTGAATACGTTTCATGAAATGGTATTTGATAAATCACTTGCTAATAATGGACTCACTGCTCTGGTTAACAGCCCTGATGCTCAGATATTTAACAAGGAAGATATTCCTCTGCCACAACCTGTTAAAAGGCCAGCAGTTTCAGTACCCATATCCATCCTGCCTGACACCATTAGCGTAACCGCACATCAACATCTTATCGATTGCCCATATAAGTTTTTTGTTAATTATTGCCTGAACCTTAAACCGGAAGAAGAAGTAAGTGAAGTGCTTGAAAAAAGTGATTATGGAAGCAAAGTGCATCTATGCTTACAGGCTTTCCACTCTGATCTTGATGACCACCCCGGGCCTTTTTCTGACAAAATCACGGATAACAACCGCAGTGATGCTATAAAAATGCTCGAAAATATCTCTTTTTCTGTTTTCAGAGAAGATGTAGAAGATAATTTTGAACATCGTGGCTGGTATAACCAGTGGCACTCTCTTATTCCTGCTTATATTGACTGGCAAAAAAATCACAACACAAGCTGGACAGTTTCTGAAACCGAGAAAAATTATCTTGAGCCCGTTTCTCCGCATATAAAACTCAAGGGCCGTCTGGATAGAGTTGACATAAAAGAAAATGAAACAACAATTATCGATTACAAAACCGGACAGATTGCAACAAAAGATGAACTGCAAACCGGAGAATCAGTTCAACTCCCGTCTTACAAAATATTATCAGGTGATAATACAAAAGAAGTTGCCTTTCTTGGTATTGAAACCAGAAAAATTAGTAAAAAAAATGCTATCGCCGATGATGAGCTGGAAACACTAACTGATAGCGTTAATCAACGCCTTGTAAACATATTCTCGGAACTGCATAAGAATCAGTCCATGCCTGCATGGAGTAACGAAAAGATCTGTGGTCGTTGTCAGGCCAGTGGTGTATGTCGTAATGGAGGCTGGCCAGATGAATAATATGGTGAGTGATCCCATGAATGCTATCCAGCCTGATTTGAATATTGCTGTTTCTGCCTCTGCTGGCACCGGAAAAACCTGGCTATTGGTTTCACGCATTGTCCGCTTGTTACTGGAAGACACAAAACCCGATGGCATTCTGGCAATCACCTTTACCCGTAAGGCCGCTGCTGAAATGCAATCCCGTTTGAGCAAATGGCTACTTGATATGGCCAAGGCTGATCAATCGAAACTTGATCAAATACTGAAATCTATCGGTATCACTCCCGATGAAGCAATACGTAAAAAAGCAGCAAGCCTGTATGAGACATTGCTTTACAGCTATCGTCCTGTCAAGACAACAACATTTCATGCTTTCTGCCAATCTCTGTTGCAACGTTTTCCGCTGGAATCCAATATACCGGTTGGCTTTGAACTGGTAGAAACAGGAACAGTGCTCTATAAGGAAGCATGGAATGCGCTGTTTAATGAAGCTACACGCAAACCTGAAGATGAACTGGCACAAGCACTGGAAACCATTTTTGCCAAGTGCGGCTCAACCAGTAGTAGCGAAAAGGCATTGCTCGGATTCCTTGACCATAGCAATGACTGGCAGGCATTTACCATAGGAAAAGACAATCCAGTAGACTATGCCACTAGCCAGTTAAAACAACTATTGGATATTACAGATCTTCAACCAAAAGAATTTAATACACCAGTCACTGATTATTTGATTCAATATGCAGAGTTATTAAAGGCCAACACCAAAACTGATATCAGGTTTGGAGATCTGATTATAACCTCAATAAATGAAAAGTTAGAACAAAACATCTTATTAACTCAACTAAAGCCCGTTTTTTTAAAAGCAAATGGGGATCCTCGCACCCGTGAATCAAAACCAGCCCAGACAAAACGCATGGGGGCTGAAAAAGAAGAGTTATTTCTAAATCTGCATAACAAGTTGCAAGCAATTATATT
>DAOVJZ010000085.1 GCA_030632035.1 Granulosicoccaceae bacterium
CATTGATAATGGCACATTCGAGATTGAACCATCTCAACTGGCCACCAAAATGCTCGCCTTTGAAAGCAGATTATTTAGCTGATCTCATTAACACGAAAAAAGGATACTGCTATGAATGCATGTCAGCAAATACAGGCCCTGTTTGAAAGAGAGATGTTGCTCTTCTCTCAATTACTGGAATTTTTTAAAACCGAAAAAGATGTTCTGAAGAAAAGGGATACCGATGCCCTACAAACCTTGCAGCTTGAAAAACAACCCATTGTGGCAGAGCTGGAGCAATTACAAAAAGAGACTGATTCAGTTCTGAAAAATGCCGGTTTTAAAAATGGTCTGGCCGATATCAATGCATTTATTAGTCAGCAAGAAACACATGAACAAGGCAAACTTCAGAAACTATGGCAGGAACTTGCTGCTTTGGGTGAGAAATGCCACATGGAAAACCTGACTATAGGTGGCATTGTCGAACTCAATCGCCTTCAAGTCGAAGCAGCGCTTGGTATTTTACGCGGTAGTAAGATGGGTCCGGCTGAATACAATACTGAAGGCAGACTGGAAAATAATGCTGTCTCCCAATCGCTCGCCAAAGCCTGAAATCATCTTAATATAGAACACCGAAGGTGAGCCTGGAGTAAGGACAAACTTCCGGACAAATCCAGCTGGATTCCGGCTATGTTTCATCCGGGCTACTATAGCTATGGGATAAAAATTTACAATAAGACACTTCGTTCCCACTATACATTTCATATATAATCCTCGTCTTGATTCCAGATTAATGACATCCCATGGCAGAAAAAAATCAGTTGTCCAGTTACTACTCAAAAATTGAAAAAATAAATAATCCCACGCGCATTGCTGCGATCCTGAAAAATATTCTGGAAGCGCGTACATTATTACGCGTTACCCTCCCCGGCTCTCCAACAGAATATAACAGCACCTTGCTCGACATTAATCGTAAAAATGATTTTATCCTGCTTGATGAGTTAAACCCCAAAGCAGGCCATAAACAATTACTCCAGGCCAAAAAACTGGCTATGCTGACACGTCTGAATAATGTCGATGTCAGTTTTGCCGGACATCTCCAGCAAACACTCGTTCAAGACGATATTGCTATCTATAAAGTTCAATTACCAAAACTACTATATTACCGGCAACTACGCGCCCACTTTCGTATCCCGATTGGTATCACCGAAATTCCGGTCAATATTACTCTGGATAGTGAAATCGAACTGAAAGGGGAATTACATGATATCTCTGCTGGAGGAATATGCATCCGGTTTGCCATCAAACTACCCGCCAACCTGAAGAGAGGTATCTTAATCAACTCTTGTGTAGTTGACCTGCCTGAGGGGAATCAACTCAAAAGCAAACTCGAAGTCCGTTTTCGCGGTAGTGAAGATGATAAAGGCCGCGCACTGATTGGCGGACAATTTGTAAAACTGGATCAAGCCCAACAACGCATGCTTGAACGTTATATTGCCAGCCTTGATAGAGAAATCCGCCGTAAATCATAGAAAGTGGTTATTTGCGCCTCTTCAATGTAGACTTTTTGCAAGAATAACCTTTGTCCCGGTAGCTCAGCTGGATAGAGCAGCCGCCTCCTAAGCGGCAGGTCGGACGTTCGAATCGTCTCCGGGACGCCATAAATAAAGAAACCCACCTCGCGTGGGTTTCTTTGTTTATTGTATACCTGATCTGAACGTCCGACCGTCATCTAATAGTCCATTCGACAAAATCACACAGTGGTTTTGAACAGGAGAGCAACCTGAAAAGGTCGCAACCCTGGAGCAATTGGTCTCATTGGCCAACGACCAGAGCGAGCAAAACGAAGCCACCCTTCAATAGCTCATAATACCTGTTCTGAACTACCAGTCCGCCACTGGTGTGGGTGATATTTTCTTATCAGCTGCATAATCTCTCTAAACATCCTCCTCCTCAGGCCGTATAATACATAAGGCAAGACACCCTTATTTTCAGGAGTTCCCGACTTTGGCTTCCCGTGACAAGAAAAACCCGTTTGTCGACTGGTTCAGGAGTTCGACACCGTATATAAACGCCTTCCGTGGGCGCACGTTTGTAATCGCGTTTGGCGGAGAAGTTGTTGCGGACAAGGGGTTTACTCATCTGGTTCAGGATCTGGTCCTGCTCAATAGCCTCGGTGTCAAACTGGTACTGGTACATGGCACACGCCCCCAGATAGAGGCTCGTCTTAAAAAACAGGGTGGGGAAATTGACTATGTAAATGGTCTGCGTGTTACTGATGATGCCGCTCTGGAATGTGTTAAAGAAGCCGCCGGTGCTGTGCGTGTCGAAATTGAGGCGCTCATGTCCATGGGTTTACCCAATTCACCCATGGCCGGTTCACGTATTCATATAGCATCGGGTAATTTTGTAACTGCGCGTCCGTTGGGTGTGCGTGATGGTGTTGATTATCAACATACTGGTGAAGTACGTCGTATTGATACTGTTGCGATTGAAAAGTACCTGAAGGATAACTCCATTGTCCTGCTATCACCTATTGGCTATTCGCCAACAGGTGAGGTCTTTAATCTTTATGCCGAAGATGTAGCAACCTCTGCGGCGATACAACTGGCAGCAGATAAAATCATTCACCTTGTTGAAGCAAAAGGTGTTCTTGATGCACGCAAAAAACTGGTTCGCCAATTAAATATTGATGATGCAGAAAAACTTTTCTCATCGCGCCGTAAATTACCCGAAGACATTGCCAAACACCTTTTAAGTGCTGTGCATGCCTGTCGTCACGGTGTGCGTCGCGCACATATTGTTGATCGTCATGTCGATGGTGCCTTGTTGCAGGAACTGTTTACCCGTGACGGGATTGGTACGCTGATTACCGATGAGCACTATGACGATATTCGTAAAGCCGATATTGAAGATGTCGGCGGCATACTTGAGCTCATTGCACCACTGGAACAGGAAGGCACACTAGTGCGTCGTTCACGTGAAATGCTGGAAATGGAAATTGACCGTTTCACCGTAGCTGAACGTGATGGTATGGTTATCGGCTGTGCCGCACTCTACCCTTTCTATGATGAAAAGGCCGGTGAAATTGCCTGCCTTGCTGTACATCCTGATTATCAAAGCGAAGGTAAAGGCAACCAGTTACTACAACAATTGGTCAATAATGCGAAAGAAACCGGATTGGAAAAACTATTTGTACTGACAAGCAGGACATCACACTGGTTTCAGGAAAATGGTTTCAAAAAAGCAGATATTAAAGTGTTGCCGATGAAACGTCGTTTGCTTTACAACTATCAGCGTAATTCGAAAGTGTTTATCAAGAAACTATAGTTGCTAATCTTTAGATTAAAAAAGATGCACCTCAAATTCTTTAAGCGCTTTTTGATAAACACTGCGTTTGAACTCGATAATTTCCTTTACAGGCTGCCAATACTCAACCCACTGCCAATCATCGAACTCCGGTTTTTCACCACAATCGAAACGCACACAACTTGCATCACAAGTCATGCGCAATAAAAACCAGCATTGTTTTTGACCGATACAAACAGGTTTTTTATCGTAACGAACAAGATGTTCAGGTAGATCATAACGTAACCAGTCCGTGGTGCTTGTAATGATCTCTACATGTTCAGGTTCCAGCCCGGTTTCTTCTTTCAACTCCCGGTACATTGCCGTCTCGCGTGTTTCCCCTTCTTGCATACCGCCTTGTGGAAACTGCCAGGCATTTTGACCAATGCGCCGCGCCCAGAAAACCTGATTTTGTTTGTTACAGATAATAATCCCTACGTTTGCTCGATACCCCTTTTCATCAATCACTCGAAATTCACTACAAAAAGTTAAATAATGCCCCCATTGTTCCAAAAAAAACGGGAATGGGCAAAGCCCTCTGATAGATACTAATATTTTTATTGTTTTCAATCAGATAGAATATGTTCTATATAAGTATTACCTGAAATAGGAGTAACCCAAAAGTGCCACTGGCCATCTTTGATCTCGATAACACCCTGCTCGACGGTGACAGCGATTACCTGTGGGGCAAGTTTCTGGTGGCAGAAGGTGTCGTCGATGCTGAATTTTATGATCGAGAGAACCAGCGTTTCTACGATGAATACAAAGCCGGCCAGATGGATATTTTTGAGTTCCTCGATTTTCAGCTTAAACCCCTGGCTGATAATACACTGGATAAAATACTGGCCCTGAGAGAAAAATTTCTCGAACAATATATCTGGCCCATTATCAAACCAGGCACACAAAAATTGCTGGACGAACATCGCCAACAAAACCACACTATGGTGATCGTTACGGCAACAAACAGTTTTGTTACCGAACCTATTTCTGAAAAACTGGATATCGCAACACTCATTGCCACTATTCCAGAAATGGTGAATGGACAATACACCGGCAAAGTGACAGGAATGCCAAGTTATCGGGAAGGCAAAGTCACGCGACTTGAAACATGGCTGAAACAGAATGGTGAAAATCTTGCTGGCAGTTATTTCTATTCAGACTCACATAATGATCTGCCACTACTGGAACTGGTTACACATCCAGTTGCTGTTGATGCCGATGAAACACTTACCCAACACGCCGAGATGAAGGGATGGAAAATTATCAGTCTCAAATAATCCAGCGACGTGCTTTATTAATAGGACTATTAATACTCACGCCATTGGCACTGTTGTTTTCAATTGCAACAGGCAGTGTTTCAATTCCTTTTTCTGAGGTATGGGAAGCGCTTTTTTCTGAGCAAGGCTCTATCAACCAAACGCTGGTTATGGATCTGCGACTGCCGCGCGCGTTAAGTGCGCTGGTTACCGGCGGCATGCTGGCACTGGCTGGTGTACTGATGCAGGTATTACTGCGTAATCCTCTTGCTGACCCCTATATTCTGGGTGTTTCCGGCGGTGCCGCAACGGCCACACTCACTGCCATGTTGCTGGGTTTAAGTAGTATATGGTTGACTGGCAGTGCCATTATTGGTGCCCTGCTTTCCATATTACTGGTGTTTGGTCTGGCGCATGGTCAGGGAAGCTGGACCTCAACACGTTTGTTATTAACGGGCGTTGTGATTGCCACCGGTTGGGGTGCCATTATCGGTTTTATTCTTGCCACTGCTCCGGAAAGAAATCTGCATGGCATGTTGTTCTGGCTCATGGGCGATTTAGGTCACAGTGAATCTCCGCGTGTCGGCTTTATTATTTTATTACTTGGCTTATTGGCCTCAATGGCAATTGCACGCCATCTCAATGTAATGACAAGAGGTGAACTACAAGCTGGTGCATTAGGCGTTAATACTAAAAAAATAAAATTACAGATTTATCTGGTCGCTTCTTTTTTGACGGCAGGTGCTGTCACTATTGCAGGTAGTGTGGGTTTCGTGGGTTTAATTGTGCCTCATATGTTGCGGCTTGTAATCGGGAATGATCATCGTAGTTTAATTCCAACCTCCATACTGGCTGGGGGTATTTTGTTGCTGGTGGCAGACACATTGGCACGTACTATTATTGCGCCGCAACAATTACCCGTTGGTGTGATTACCGCCATGATTGGTGTGCCGGTATTTTTATATCTCATGCACAGGAACCGGCAATCATGACATTGCTCAGTACAAAAAATCTTGCTGTAAGTATTGCCGGACAACAAGTTTGTCATGAGCTTTCATTAAATATTGAAGCCGGTCAATGCTGGGGCATATTGGGTAAAAACGGGGCCGGTAAAACCACCTTGCTTCACGCGCTGGCAGGACTGGGTAATATTGATAATGGTGAAATCCTTTTCAATGACACACCCATCAATACACTGTCGCATCGGGATATCGCCCAACACATTGGTGTATTGTTCCAGCATCAGGATGACCCGTTTCCGGGTACGGTGCTGGAAAGCGTACTCATTGGCAGACACCCTTACCTTCAGGCATGGCAATGGGAATCAGAACAAGACATCCAACATGCTGCAACAGCATTACAACAAGTCGATTTAAATGGATTTGAGGCACGTCAGATACAAACTCTATCTGGCGGCGAACACCAGCGCATGAACATCGCCACCCTGCTAGTACAAGATCCACAACTCATGTTGCTGGACGAACCCACCAACCATCTGGATCTGCATCATCAGATTACCTTGCTTAAATTTCTCACCAGCAAAATGAGAGCAGAAAATAAAAGTATGATCATGGTCATGCATGACATCAATCTGGCCGCACGCTTCTGTGATCATCTGTTAATGATTTTTGAAGACGGTGAAACATTGCATGGTTCGGTTGATGAAATACTGCATAGAAAACACATAGAAAAACTCTACCAACATCCTGTTAATACAATAGAAAGTGCGCATGGTACAGTGTGGATGCCAACATAACTGCATAAACCCCATCTTGACCCTATTATCCTGATCGAATACAGTTCGCACCTGCTTCAGGTGTTCCAAGGATTTTCATCCGAGGAATGAAACGGGAAACTGGTTAAATTCCAGTGCTGCCCCCGCAACGGTAAGCGAGTTCAGATAAATCACACGCCACTGTCTTAATGATGGGAAGGCGATTTATCAAGAAGTTACTCGTAAGCCCGGAGACCGGCCTGACGCATAACACGGGTGCTGCGGCGGGCGGTACGGCGAGTGAATTTTTCTCTCAGCCTATACAACTCCCC
>DAOVJZ010000202.1 GCA_030632035.1 Granulosicoccaceae bacterium
CACCTACAATGGCGACGCGTAAATTCTGAAATTCTTTTTTGTGGCGACGGATTGTGAACATATCCAGCATCGCCTGGGTTGGATGGGCATGACGACCATCACCAGCATTGATGATGCGCAGATGCGGCGCTACGTGCTGGGCGATAAAGTGAGCGGCACCGCTGTTATTATGTCTAACCACAAACATGTCGCAGTTCATGGCTTCCAGATTACGTAGGGTATCGAGCAGGGACTCGCCCTTGGAAGCCGATGAGGCATTGATATTCAGGTTAAGTACATCTGCCGACAGGCGCTTGGCCGCGACCTCGAAGGTAGTGCGGGTGCGGGTACTGGCCTCAAAAAACAGATTAGCAACCGTCACACCACGCAGAAGCGGGACTTTCTTTACGGCTTGTTCAGCCACACTGGAGAAGGATTCGGCGGTATCGAGTATTTCAGTAAGAAGATCGGGTTTTAAGCCCTCGATCGTTAAAAAGTGGCGGAGACGCCCGTTTGGGTCTGTTTGAAGTTTGCCTGAGGCTTTCTTTGGATCCATTTATACCTACCGCGCTTATTCTAGTTGACGGTCCCCACGCTTTCCAGAACTTTATGGGTTTTATTTTCAGACTTTCTGGATACTGAGGCTTAGGTTGGTCGGCCCATTGAGCTTGATGTGTTCATTTTTGGCCAGTTCCACATGTTTTCCAGTGATATTGGCTTCAACGGGGAGTTCGCGTCCACTGCGTTCGACCAGTGTGACCAGATACACAGCGGCCGGCCGGCCATAGTCAAACAACTCATTCATCGCGGCGCGAATAGTGCGACCTGTGTGCAGGACATCATCCACCAGAATGATATGGCGATCATCCATACTGAAGGGCAGTTTGGACGGTTTGACCTGAGGGTTGATACCGATGCGGCTAAAATCATCACGATAAAATGAGATATCGAGTAAACCGAGAGGTTCTTTGATCACCAGCATTTCGTGCAACTGCTGTGCAACCCAGGCACCACCGGTGTGAATACCGATCATGAGTGGATCGCTGATCGCCCGGTCTTTCAGTAGTTGCTTCAGGTCTTTGGCCATCTTGTCCAGTAGTTGCTGGACTTCGTTATCATTGCTCATGCGTGTTATCCATTACTGTTTAGCCATGCTTGTAAAATTACTTGTGCCGCCAGTTCATCGGTCTGACGCTGAATTCCTTGTTCTGATTTTATCTGCTCTGCCTCTGCCGAGGAAAGACGTTCATCAACCCAGATTACCTCCAGATTGTAACGCCCATTGAGCTGATTCCCAAACCGGCGCGCCTTTTTGCACATATCGCTTTCAGTGCCGTCCATATTTAAAGGTAGTCCGACAATAAATACATCCGGCTGCCATTGATCGATTAATTGACTGATCTTGTCCCAGTCCGGTGCACCTTTTATTGTATTGAGGGTTGTTACCGGTGTTGCAGTACGGGTGACTTCCTGGCCAACAGCAATACCGATTCGTTCCGTACCATAATCAAAGCCAAGCAAGGACCGTTTACCTTCGGTATTCATCACAGTAATTAGTTCAGGCGTGACCCATGTCGCCGGAAATCAGATTTAGATCAACACCGATAACAGAGGCAGCAGATTCCCAACGTTTTTCATACGGTGTTTCAAAAACAATATCCGCACTGGAAGGACCAGACAGCCATGCGTTTTCACTGATTTCATATTCCAGTTGTCCGGCTTCCCAGCCGGCATAACCCAACGCAATCAAATATTTTTCCGGGCCCTTGCCATTTGCAATGTCTTCGATAATATCGCGTGAGGTTGTCACAGCCAGTTCATCAGAGATCGGCATAGTTGATTCCCAATCACCATCGGGTCTATGCAAGACAAAGCCGCGTTCGGTTTGAACGGGTCCGCCGTTATAAACATGTTCCTGTTCCATGTCTTTATCTGTTGGCACAATTTCCATTTGCTTTAATACCTCGCCCAGATTAATTTCAAGCGGACGATTAAACAGCACACCCATTGCACCTTCTTCATTGTGCTGACATATTAGCGTGACGGTATGATGAAAATTAGGGTCTTCGAGTGCCGGCATGGCAATAAGAAAGTGACCTGTCAGATCTGTCGTGGCATCCATGCCAATAGTATCCAGTAGTCAGAAAAAAGTAGCAAGGCCTCCCTTTATCGGCTTCTCAAACGGTTATTATTAAGGAATTGCCAGGTGCGTGAAATAACCAGCACATCCACATCTTTGCGTATGTTTTCAGGGAAGGGGGCATAAGGTGCGGCCAGTCGCACAATACGAATAGCAGCATCATCCAGAACCTTGTTACCGGAAGAGCGAAGAATGGCAATATTGTTAACTGAACCATTGTCGTTCAGCACAACATCCATTAATAGATTACCGGTTAAATTTCGTTGTTTGGCCGCTTCCGGATAATTAATATTACCAATACGTTCCACTTTCGCACGCCATGCTTCCATATAACTGGCATATTTGTATTCGCGCGTATTGGCGGCAATACGTTTACTGCGCAAGTTGCTCGAGTGCATCTGTTGTCGTTCATTCATTTCTGCATTCAGGCTGGCCACTTCCATGCTGCTACTGAACAATTCACGCGCATTGGGTAAACGTCTTTTTTCTATTTGCTGATTTTTTTCTTTCTCACGCGTGTTGATGTCATAAGAGGTGCGTTTGGTTGTCAGCGTATTTTTGATCAACTGTTGTTTGCGTGGTGTTGACTGCATGGCAGGACGAAAGGCCTCGGCCCGATCCGGTACCGGAGCAGTAAAGGGTTTGGCCGTTGGACTGGTTGGACGTAATTTGCTCTTGGTATTACCACCACCAATCTGGTTTTCCTGTGCAAGATAATCTTCCTTCACAGGTGCTTGCTCACTCTTGCTGTGTACCAGTGTGATTTCCAGCGGAGGTGACTTGCCAGATGACTTGTCATTCAGGGCGGTGAATGTAATTCCCAAAATCACAATGGCGTGCAGGATGACGGCAAAAAATATAGTCATCCCGAGTCGATCATCCGGTGTTACTTGCTGCATGTGTGCTACTGACATTTTGTATCTGAAATTCTGTTTAAAAGTGTTCCTGCAATTATGCCGGTTAAAATACCGGCCAATACCGCTGCTGTCATGAATAATGGTAGCAGTTTAAACATTGCCGGGTGAGGTAAAAATAATATATACGCCATGTAAAACTGCCCTGCCATATGGGCACAGGCAGCAAACACTGCATAACTGACTGTACCAAAACGTATGAAAGGTAATATGGTGTTTAATTTACTGAAAACAACCAGTGTCAGTACACTCGCGACTGCCCCGGTTAGACTCAACATAAACGTGGGCGACAAAAACGTACCCAGCACCAGACTGCCAATCAATACCCTTAACAGAGACACCCAAATTGCCGTATTTGTTCCGTAACGTACCAGCACCACAATCGTGATGATATTCGCCAGACCGGGCTTGATACCGGGCAGGGGGGTGGGGAGTGTGCTTTCCAGCACGTGGATCGTGACCGCGAGGGCTGTTAGCCAGGCGATTAGGTGATCTTCACGGGTGGTGGTTAGGGTTAGGTTCATTGGTTCTATTATATATTGATGTTTCGGTATTATCC
>DAOVJZ010000224.1 GCA_030632035.1 Granulosicoccaceae bacterium
GTATTGTCTGCCCCTGTTACTCATGGTGGTATTGTTGTCGTGCGTAGTGGTGATGGGAAAATCTTTGGTATTAATGCCGAAACTGGCAAGCGTTTATGGATTTATGATCGCACAGTTCCGGTATTGACCTTGCGTGGTACCAGTTCACCAGTCGTAACAAACAATATAGTGATAGCTGGTTTTGCCAATGGAAAAATGGTGTCCTTAAATCTGAAAACAGGTAAACAGATTTGGGAAACAGCGGTTGCTGCACCACGTGGTCGTTCTGAACTGGAACGCATGGTCGATATTGATGCCGATCCGGTTGTTGTTGGAAACCTGGTTTATGTAGTGACCTTTCAGGGTTTTATGTCAGTGCTTGATTTGCAGACAGGGCAAATCCTGTGGACACGCAAGATGTCATCCAGTGCTGGTATTAATGTAGATCGATCCAATATGTATGTATCAGATAGTGATGGACACATCTGGGCATTTACCCGTGACAGTGGTCGTGGTTTGTGGAAACAGGAAATGCTGCATGCACGTCATACTTCAGCACCGGCTGTACAGGGTAACTATGTAGTGGTTGGTGATCTGGAAGGGTATTTGCACTGGATTTCACGTGAGGATGGGTCTTTTGTTGCACGTGAACACGTTGATAGTTCACCGATTATTGCGATGCCTATCGTTGTTGATGATATTCTCTATGTTGTTAGCAAAGAAGGTGACCTTGCTGCTTACCGTATAGCGCATTAACCTTCCAGAATCTGTTTTTTTAAATGTGAACCGGGTTATTATTTACCCGGTTCAATTATTTTACTGGCCCCATTATGAAACCTGTCATTGCATTAGTTGGACGCCCTAACGTTGGTAAGTCCACTTTCTTTAATCGACTCACACGCAGTCGAGATGCACTGGTGGCCGATAAACCGGGACTCACACGTGATCGCCAGTACGGCACAGGCAAGTTCAACAAGCATTCCTTTATTGTTGTTGATACTGGTGGTTTGAATGATGAAGGTCATTTAAGCAATCTGATCACTGAACAGGCATTGCAGGCAGTAGAAGAGTCTAATGTTGTCTTGTTTCTGGTAGATGGTCGTGATGGTCTAACCAGTGTGGATGAAGACATTGCCAATCGTCTGCGTCAGTACGGCAAGCAGGTTCATGTTGTTGTGAATAAAACCGAGGGACTGGAAAAAGAAGCCATTATTTCCGATTTTCATTCGTTAGGATTGGGGCAGCCTGTTGCTGTGTCTGCCGCCCATGGTCAGGGTGTCGCTGATTTAATGACCGAGGTAATGGCTGATTTTCCGGAAGACCTGGAAGAAGAAGAAAAAGAAGATTCAATTCGTATCGCTATTATTGGTCGCCCCAATGCTGGTAAATCGACATTGGTAAATCGCATCCTTAAAGAGGAGCGGGTACTGGCCTTTGATGAACCTGGCACAACACGTGATAGTGTTTATATCCCTTTTGAACATCATGGTGAAAACTATACTTTGATTGATACCGCTGGTGTCAGGCGGCGTTCAAAAGTGAGTGATGTCATTGAAAAATTCAGTGTCATTAAAACATTGCAGGCTATTGAAGACGCAAATGTAGTCATACTTGTTATGGATGCATCGAAGGAAGTATCTAATCAGGACTTAACACTACTCAGTTTTGTACTTGATGCCGGACGTGCATTGATCATTGCGATAAACAAGTGGGATGGCCTGGAAAGTGGACAAAGAGAACGCGTACGCACAGAGATGGATCGGAAATTGTCCTTTGTAAGTTTTGCCTCAAACCATTTTATTTCGGCGTTGCATGGTAGTGGTGTTGGTGTATTGTTTGATGAAGTCAAAAAGGTTTATCAATCTGCATTCCGTAAAGTGGCCACACCTAAATTGACCCAGATACTGGAAGATGCAATACAGGCACATGCTCCACCTACTGTGGGAGGGCGCCGAATAAAATTACGTTATGCCCATCAAGGCGGGAAAAACCCACCTTTGATTATTATTCACGGCAACCAGACCAAGTCGGTACCGGAAAGTTATCGTCGTTATCTGGAAAATACCTATCGCAAGGTTTTACACCTGAAGGGAACCCCGGTACGCATTGAATTCCGCACGGGTGATAACCCATATAAGGATAAGAGAAATAAATTGACTCCACGCCAGATAGAAAAGAAGAAGCGTGATATGAAAAGAGTGAAAAAATGGGACTAGGAGTTTGTAGAATTCCTAAACCCGACAGACTCCTGGAATTGTACTAATGTAGAAGCATGTCTACCGAACATTTCATCACCGATATTTCCCGCCACATCTGGGAAACCAAATACCGTTATCGAGACGGTAACACTCCTATTGACCAATCTATAGAAGATACCTGGAAACGCATCGCCGCTGGCCTGGCAGAAGCAGAACCAGCAGATAAAGACTTGTGGCAAGCACGTTTCTATTCTGTACTGGAGCATTTCCGTTTTTTACCCGCAGGGCGTATTCATGCTGGCATCAATACCAGTCGCCGCGTTACCTTGTTTAACTGTTTTGTAATGGGTCAGATTGAAGATTCCATGGATGGTATTTTCGATGCACTTAAGGAAGGTGCATTGACCATGCAACAGGGTGGTGGGGTTGGTTATGATTTTTCCACACTGCGTCCTGCCGGTACGATGGCACGCATGTCAGGGTCTTTTGCCTCAGGCCCAGTTTCATTTATGAATATCTGGGACACTATGTGTGGCACGCTGTTATCTACCGGTGTGCGTCGTGGTGCCATGATGGCAACCTTGCGTTGTGATCACCCGGATATCGAAATATTTATTACAGCCAAACAGGACAAAGCCCGGTTACGTCACTTTAATTTATCTATTCAGATAACAGATGAGTTCATGTATGCAGTAGAAAATGATCATGAATGGCCATTGGTTTTTCCGGAAGCAGGGCTTGCAGAAGATAACAATGCAGAAATAACGGAACGTATCTGGCCCGGAAATGAAAAGCCGGTGCAATGCCGAATCATCAAACAACTTCGTGCACGTGATTTATGGGACAAGATCATGCGCGCTACTTATGATTATGCCGAGCCGGGTGTATTGTTTATTGATCGTATTAATGAGATGAACAACCTGAATTACCGTGAGCAGATCAGTGCCACCAATCCTTGTGGTGAAATCCCGTTACCCCCTTATGGAGCCTGTGATTTGGGTTCAATTAAC
>DAOVJZ010000238.1 GCA_030632035.1 Granulosicoccaceae bacterium
ATTGTCCCTGCCAGTAACAACACAACGGCAGCAAACATAAATTGCAGGAATCGTGTCAATGCGATATCTTTTTCCGGTGATGTAGACCAGCGCCACAACAAATAACTCACCGGTATTAACTGCAAGGCGGACATAACGCTAAACCAAAGCAGATCCAGCGTAACAAACATACTCATGAGCGCCGCTTCACCTGCAAACAACACCGTCAGGAATCTGTTCCACGGCGCAAACCCGCGTACATAACTATAGATAATAACCAGGAATGACAATAAGGCCGTCAACAACATAAACAGGATGCTGACACCATCAACAGCCGCATGATAAACAATGGGTCCTGCTATCGTGAAGTTCTCGGCAAACTGGAATACCGGGTTTGAACTATCAAAAAGATGGTATACATTTGCAACCAGCGCAAATTCAACAATAGCAATCAATACACCACCAAATATGATGGCGCGATCATTCTTTAATAGATTAACAACAATAATAGCCAATAACGGCAATAACTGAATCATCGCCAGAAAGGGATAATCAGTTTGCTGTGACCATTGTATTTCGCTCAATAACATCTATTTTTTCTCTTAAATCACAACCACAAAAGCAATTAATATAATCAGCCACAAATAACGCGGCTTGCTGAGTAAATGATCAATTTTAATTAAAGTAGTGCCAATTCGTTGCAGTGTTTTTAATAATCCTTCACCACTGCCCTTCAATACCAGATGTTCTTCAAACCACTGCAGCATGGAGGCAATGCCTTCCATCGATTTTCCCAGCAGACCTTTGCCCTCACCAATATCATCTTTAGTCAGGCTCAGGTTATTGCGTTTACGTGCTTCCCAGTCTGCCAGTGAAGAAATCGCATGGGCTGAAGCCGGTAGACCAACCAGGTGGTTAATGACTTTCTTGTCAAAGGTATTAAACTCCCCTGCCAGCGTCATAATAGGGCGCACAAACCAGGCATTGATTATGTTATCGAGCCAGAAACGCTGTAAACAGGCATTGTATAAACGTGGACGTTTTGCAAGCCACGTTGGCACCGGTCGCGCCGTGCGGGAAATCAATTGTATATAGGAAGGTGCGCTCAGGAATTGATAGGCACGCCAGATAGCATGTGCGATCAAATGCACAGTCGCCAATTCAAACAGTCCCAGACCACATTCAATAAACATCAATCCCACTTGTGCCGTGGTTGAAAAAACAAATGCAGTTTTAACATCCGCCTGTACCAACCCGCCCAGAAAACCATACAATACTGACAGTGCGCCAATAATAACCAGTACAACCATCATGGCAGGTGTTTGTTCCAGTACCGGCTGCAAACGTAATAACAAAACCACGCCAGCATGCACCATCAATGCACCATAGAATATGGCACTCGAGGGCGTTGGCCCTTCCAGCGCACGCGCAATCCAGCCGGAAAATGGCACCATCGCCGACTTGGCCATGGCTGCAACAATAAAGCCGCCAACAATCAGGCTCAGTTTAAGTATGTCTGTTTTAGCAGTGCCTTGTGCCAACTGATCCCAATCAACACTACCCATCCATAACAGGCTGGATATCAGCGCAATCATAAAACCAACATCACCTATGCGATTGGTTATAAAAGCATGATTCGCATTCGCCGTTGCCGTTGGTCTCTCCAGCGCGTAACCAATCAGCAAGAATGAACTAACACCGGCCAGTTCCCAACCAATAAAGGCAAAGGCGGCATTACCGGCCAATACAATCATTAACATGGCCGTAGTAAACAGGTTCATGATAATAAAGAAACGCTGAAAGCCCTCTTCACGATGCATGTAATTGACTGAGAACCGGATGGTTAAAAATGAAATCAATGCCATCAGTGTACCCATTGTGAGTCCCAGCACATCCAGACTGAAACCGAAATTGATACGGTAGTCACCACTGTGCATCCACTCACCAAAAATAACGTGGCCCGGCACGCCTGAGGTAATTGCATGAAAATCCAGTAACAACATCATAACGAGTGATGCCAATACGGCCAGCTGTGAAACCCGTGCTGTAAATACTTCACCGCGTTCACTGCGGTTAAATCCGATTACATAACCCGCACTGATTACAAAAGTGGACAATAACGGTATGGCCGGGATCAACCAGGCTGTTTCAATAAGGGCGTTCATGATACCTGCTCCCCTTTAATCAGCGCCGGAGGCAGTGGGTTAATATGGCCACGATACCAGTCAATTGAGCATTCCACTTCAGGTACCGAATGCCCCGCCGCATCCCATGGCATAAATCCCTTGTCTGGATTGAATACAGTAATTTTTCCGGTTTCAGGATCACAGGCACTTAATAACAACCAGCCATTGCCAATCAACTCCTGCAATGGAGGTTGGCGTTTATAAATTTCTGTCAGCACTTCAGTTGTGGCTTCAACCACCACTTGTAAACGCATGGCTTCGTGAATTTCGATCATTTGTTTTGGCAGGCCAGTACGTAAATCACTGCTGGTCCCTTCCATAACACCAAATAAGCCGGTGACATTATGGGTGATCTTGGTTCCACAACCATATCCATCGTTATTCACTGTCGAGAAATAATATTCCAGATTAATCCCGGCACCTACCGGTCCTGCCGCGAGTAAAATTGCTTCCAGAATTTTGCCTTCCGCATCATCTCTGGGATCATAGGAGATCAAGAACACACGTCGATCAAAAAAGGCACCCTGACTGATGTAACGACGTCCGATAAAGGCAGCGGCGTTGGTTGCATGCCCCAACTCGGGACGCGCCTGACTGAAATCCATGGAACGCGCGATAACATGTTGCAATGCCTTGGTATCGGTTGGATCTTTTGGTGCAGAAGCAAATCGGCGACAACGTTCATGTGCAGATAATTTTGATGCTGTATATAAACCCTGGTTC
>DAOVJZ010000078.1 GCA_030632035.1 Granulosicoccaceae bacterium
ATAAACCAGGTTTCCAACAACAACCGGATCGGCATCAATATCGACCATGCGTTCCAGTTCAGAACGACCACGTGGTGCAGCAACCGCTGTTTCCCAAATCTGTTTACCTGTTTTCAAATTTAAGGACACCATTTTTCCATTGGCAAAACCAGCTATCACTATATTGTTTGTTACGACTGGTGAACTGGTACCACGCAAGGTCAATATCGGAACTGTGCGATCATAAATCCATAAACGCTTGCCAGTTTCGGCATTAATACCAAAGATTTTCCCATCACCACTACGCACGACAACAATACCACCATGAGTAACAGGGGCAGACAATACTTCGCTACTGACTCGTGCAATCCAGCTTACACTTCCGTTAGCTTGATCCAGTGCAATGACTTCGGCATCACTGGTACCAACAAATACCTTGTCTTCACCAGTACCAACACCACCACTGACACGCTTTTTCAATTCTGCTTCCCACAATTTTTCACCTGTCTTTGCGTTATACGCAAATACTTCACCTTCATGATTGGTCGCGAACAAGCGTTCTCCATCAACTGCAGGTTTCAGTTTTAGATAAAACTCGTCAGCACCGGAACCAACACCCGTTGACCATAATTCTTCAATCTCGATTCTCTCGTCGAAATCGACCAGTTCTGCCGGTGGCTCGGAAGTATCTTCTGAACCCCAACCAAACCATGAACATGCACTTAAACTGTACGTCATTAACAGAATGACAAACGCTCTGATTATCATTGATTATTATCCTCAGCAGATGTGGTGGCCTGTCCAAAGTCATCCAGTTTCATTTGTAACAGTGCATTGTTGTTACTATCAGCTGGTAATGCCAGCAGAGCCTGACTATAGGCTAACTTTGCTGCCTCTTTGTCTCCCTTGGCCAGATAGATATCACCCTTCACTTCCTCAAAGGCTGACTTGAAATTACCGGAAGCAGATGGAATTATTTTTAATGCTTCTTCGTGCTTGTCTTGTGCCAGCAATACACGAGCCAAACGCAGTTTTGTAATATTCTGTATTCCGTCTTCACTATTATTGGTAAGCACCCAGCGCAAATGCGCTTCAGCAGCAACCGGATCTTTTTGTTCCAGCTTTACCTTGGCAAGGGCAAAAGCCGCCAATGTTGCGTAAGGGGTACCTGAGTATTTTTGCAAAAGCGTATCACCACGCGAAAATACGGCATCTTTTTCACCAGCGCGCATTGACTGCATCATGGCTTCATATTCAGCCGATGCCGCTTCACTTTGACCATCACGGTGATCAAACCAGGCACGACCACCAAAAAAGATCGCTAGTACCAATAATCCACCTGTTATCGTATTCGAACCATTCTTTTTCCACCATTTCTTAATGGCCTCGACTTGCTGTTCTTCCGTTGCATACCCTTCCACGACTATATCCTCATCTAAACAATATCTGATTTAATTTATCTTTAATCTCACTCTGTGCGACTGTTTCCTGTTCTGCACCCGCACGTAAATCTTTCACACCAATAGTATTATTAGCCAATTCATCTTCACCCAGCACCAGTACAACCTGTGCCCCGCTTTTATCAGCGCGTTTAAACTGACTTTTAAAACTGCCGCCGCCACAATTAGTCACTAACCGTAACTGCGGTAATGCGCTGCGCAGCTCTTCTGCCAATTGCATACCCCGTTGAGAACCGTCCTCACCCACCATCACAAGATAGGCATGCGGATCATTTGCCGGTATATCGACTGACAATTCTTCCATCAATGCAACCAGGCGCTCGATACCCATGGCAAAACCGGCGGCCGGTACAGGCTTGCCGCCGAGTTGTTCTACCAGTCCATCAAAACGACCACCAGCACACACTGTACCCTGCGCACCCAGACGATCAGTAACCCACTCAAAGACCGTCTTGTTATAGTAATCCAGACCACGTACCAGTCTTGGGTTCTCTTCATAAACAATCCCGGCATTATCCAGCATTGCCTTCAAACCTTCAAAGTGTTGGCGTGAATCATCATCCAGATGATCCTGCATTTGCGGTGCATCCTTGATTAAGTACTGCATGTTCGAGTTCTTGCTGTCCAGAATGCGCAATGGATTACTGGTTAAACGCCGTTGACTGTCTTCATCCAGCTTATCTTTATGAGCAGAAAAATATTCCACCAGCTTTTCACGATATTGTTTGCGTGCATCGCTGGAACCGAGTGAATTGATTTCCAGCCGTAGATCTTTCAACCCCAGTTCACGCCAGAGACGTGCAGTCATGAAAATAAGTTCGGCATCAATATCCGGCCCATCCAGACCAAAGGCTTCAACACCAATCTGGTGGAACTGCCGATAACGCCCCTTCTGCGGACGTTCATGGCGAAACATCGGACCCATGTACCACAAGCGCTGGATCTGGTTACGCAATAACCCGTTTTCCATGCAAGCACGTACACAACTGGCTGTAGCTTCAGGACGTAATGTCAGACTGTCACCGTTCCTGTCCTCAAAGGTGTACATTTCCTTTTCGACAATATCAGTCACTTCACCGATCGAACGCTTGAATAATTCGGTTTTTTCCACCAGTGGCATACGAATTTCCTGATAGCCGTAGGCATCAAGTGCCTGTCGCACGACAGTCTCGATGTGTTGCCAAACACCTATATGTTCCGGCAATACATCATGCATACCACGAATGGTCTGGATTGTTTTAGACAATGTTTTCTATTCCTGAATTTATTTTTAATGGAGCAATAATTTATGCAACATCTTGTGCGCTATTTTTTAATTTCCGTTCTTCAATTTTATGGCGAATAATCTTTTCCAGTTCATCCACCATTTGTTCGTTATTTAATTTGTGATCCGGTAACCCGTTAATGTAAAGCAGGTTATCCGGTGCTCCCCCTGTGATGCCCACTTCTACTTCTTTTGCTTCTCCCGGTCCATTAACAACACAACCGATAATCGCAATATCAATTGGATCGGTAATATCTTCCAATCGTTGCTCTAATTCATTCACTACGTTTATTACATTAAACTGTTGACGTGAACAGGAAGGACAAGCCACCAGGTTAATACCTTTACTTCTAATGTGCAGGCTTTTCAAAATATCAAAGCCAACCTTGATTTCTTCCACTGGATCAGCCGCCAGTGAAACACGAATTGTGTCACCAATACCCTCTGCCAGTAACATACCTAAACCAATAGAGGATTTAACCGCACCCGAACGCAAACTACCTGCTTCAGTAATCCCTAAATGTAGAGGTTGTTCAATTTGATCCGCCAATGCCTTATAGGCATTCACAGTCATAAACACATCTGACGCTTTCAGGCTGACCTTGAAATCGGGAAAATTCAACTTGTCGAGTATATCGATATGTCTTAGTGCAGATTCCACCAAGGCATCAGCCGTTGGTTCACCGTATTTTTTCTGCAAATCTTTTTCCAGCGAACCGGCATTTACGCCAATACGAATAGGAATATTACGATCACGCGCTGCATCTACTACAGCCCGTACACGATCTTCACGTCCAATATTACCTGGATTAATACGCAAACAATCTACACCCAGTTCGGCAACACGCAATGCAATCTTGTAATCAAAATGAATATCGGCAATCAGTGGAACATCAACCTGCTTGCGAATCTCACCAAAAGCATCAGCCGCCTCCATACTTGGCACTGATACACGCACAATATCAGCACCTGCTTTCTGGATTGCCTGTATTTGTGCAACCGTTGCTGCCACATCACAAGTCTCTGTATTCGTCATGCTTTGCACAGATATCGGTGCATCACCACCCACTGGCACATTACCTACGTGTATCTGGCGTGACTTGCGGCGTTTAATGTTAGTGGCTGATTTCATGTTTATCCATCAATATCTTGTGTTTCAAATTTGTCACCCAGTTTGAAACGCGCCAGATTACCATTCACATGTGGCTTAAGATCAAAGGACTCACCGTTGTATTCCAGTTTCACAACAGAAGCATTACCAAGATAAATGTCAAATGGTGCCTTACCACGCACGACCTTGGTACGTCCGCCTCTCATCAGGTCATAGACCAGACGATTACCATCGGCATCGCTAATATCAACCCAGGAATCACCCTCAAATGACATCATCATAATAGCCTTGGCACTTGATGCCGGCGGATTATTTTCTGTCATCTTGTTAATAGTAGCTACTACTTCAGACTCTGGTAAAGAAGCGATGATGTCCTTGCGTAAAACCCTGACTTCATCACTATTTACACTGGCAATTTCAGCTAGCTCTGTTCCTGACTCAGCAACAACATGTGTTTCTTTCAGGTCGGGTTCAAAACTGTACCACCATAAAACCATCAGGAAAGTGAACACAAGAACCATTGATAACGAAGTATTGCGGAACATTAAGTCTGCACGATTAGGAGCAGGCTTTTCTGTGTAGACAGTGCTTAATTCAGGTTCGGTATAGCCCAATTGGCTATAGGACTCAATCAATGGAGAGGATGAAATACCAAGCAAGGCCGCATAGGCACGCAAGTAACCATATATATAAATTGGTTCCGGCAACACATCAAAATTATCATTTTCCAGTGCATTAATTGTTTTTCGTTGCAGATTAAGTTTCTCTGCAACATCTTCCAACGAGATACCCATATCCTCACGGGTCTTGCGCAGTTTTTCACCCGGCCCAAGAAGGGATGCCTGCTCTACATCTTCTTTCACCTTTCTCATCTTTCCTTACCCATAAAAAGCTTTGTTTCTTCACTATCCGGAAACTGGGATTTCAGCAATAATGCATAACTTGCTACCGCATCCTTGCCCCCCAATTTACGTTCTGTTTTTATACCCAACCAGAGTGTTCTTGCTGTATGCCTTGCAACACTACGATAACGTTGTAGATAAGCACGAGTACCCATGTAGTTGTTAGCATCAAAATTAATCTGCGCCATATAATAAAGTGATCCTGACAAACGTGGGTTCAGTTCCAGTGCCTTGCGGAAATTGACTTCAGCATTCTTGATATCAGGAATACGATAATAACAACGACCTATGTTTTCATATAGCTGATCGGGTGATCTATACAATGGATCTTTCAAGGCATGTTCAAAATGCGCTAATGCTTCCTTGACTTTCCCTTGTTGATATAAAAAGGCACCATAATTATTTTGCAATACAGAACTATAAGGTGCTAATTCCAGTGCCCGTTTGTAATGCTCTTCCGCTTCTTTAAATTGTTCAAGCTGGTTATATAATTCACCAATGTAATGATGTGCTTCGGGTAAATCAGGATCCTGATGTAATGCCTTTTTAAGCTTGAGCATCGCGATCTTGTATTTTTTCTGGCTGAGATAACCAAGTCCCAGTTGTGCATTGATTTGCCCCGCCGACCTTGGTGCATTGGACTGCTCTTCACTCTGATAAGTCTGTTGTTGAGCGCAACCACTTAATGCTATTGCAACAATGGATATAAATATTATTGTTATTCCTTTCATATTTTATTGTTCCTGAACAAAATTAACTATTTGACGCCTGTTTTTCTTTGTGCGATCTGCTACCTTGCCAACCAATTGACCACAGGCCGCATCAATATCATCCCCGCGTGTCTTGCGCGTCACTGTAACCAGCCCGGAACGCACAAGAATGGAACGAAAATTATCAATCGCTTCTATTGATGAACAACGATAATCTGCCCCGTTAAATGGGTTAAACGGGATCAGGTTAATTTTAGCTGGAATACCCTTAAGAATTTTTGCCAACTGACGCGCATGTTCAGGCTGATCGTTCACACCCGCCAGCATGACATATTCAAATGTGATCTTGCGACGATGATCTTTCTCAAAAAATCGTCTACAAGCCGCCAATAATTCAGACAATGGGTATTTTCGATTAATAGGAACCAGTTGATTGCGTAATTCATCATTGGGTGCGTGCAAGGAAACCGCCAGACTGACACTAGTCAAATCACTTAGCTTGTCCAGTGAAGGTACAATACCGGCCGTGCTAAGCGTGACACGATATTTGGAAAGATTATAGGCAAAATCATCCATCATCAGATTGGATGCCTTGACCACATTTTTAAAATTAAGCAGTGGCTCACCCATCCCCATTAACACGACATTGGTGACTGGTTTATTGACGTTTTTCATTTCACCTAACGTCTGATGAGCAACACGCAACTGTCCAAGAATTTCTGCTGTTGTCAGATTACGATTAAACCCCTGTTGTGCTGTTGCACAAAATGAACAATCCAGTGGACAACCTACTTGCGAAGAAATACACAAGGTACCACGCCCATCTTCCGGAATATAAACGGTCTCAACATGGTTTCCGCAATCAAGTTTCAACACCCATTTGCAAGTACCATCACTGGAAAGTTGTTGCTCCACAATTTCCGGCAAACGAATTTCAGCAATTTCAGCTAATTTTGTACGCAGGGATTTGGAAACATTGGTCATCTCATCAAAGTCAGTAACACCAAACTGATGTACCCACTTCAATAACTGGGACGCACGAAACGGCTTCTCTCCCATTTCGGTAAAGAAGGATTCCATGTCCTGCCGGTCAAAATCCAGCAGATTGATTTTTTGGGTGTCATCTTGCATTGAGTAACCGGGCTATGAGTTCAACCTAACCCAGTGATTATACGCGGTTTTTCGGGGACAAAAAATGGGCAAAAGGGCCTGATTTTGGTGCTTTTCAAGCTTAGGACAACATAAAATCGGCTATTTTCCCGAAAATAGCAGGATCAGTCCATTTCCTCGATCCAGGCCATCTGGATAGCTTCGAGGATCTTTTCATTGGATCGCTCGGGATCATCATCAAAATCCGGCAATTCACACACCCACTGGTGCAGGTCAGTAAAACGCACATATTGTGGATCTGCATCAGAGTGGCTC
>DAOVJZ010000213.1 GCA_030632035.1 Granulosicoccaceae bacterium
GAAATAAAATAAAAATTTAATTAAAACAATAAGATAGAGATTAATAAAATCTCTTGTACAAGATTCGTACGGCTTGAAATACCTGTGTATGGACTATTTTGATGCCTGTTATGCACTATTATGGTGCGTCATGGTGGCTTTTTCAATACTAAGAAATGATTATTTTTTCATTCTAAGGGGGAGGAGGAGGAGGTGGTGGTGGTGGTGGAAGCAGGATTGAAACACGATGAACATGAAATGTGCTGGCCATGCCCTCAACCAGAACCTGCCCGGAGAGGTCAACAATGACCGACTTCAGGGTATGGGTGCCACGATCCAAGTTGCTGAGTTTAAAATCGGTTGTTGTACCCGCCTCACCATACGGCTCCCCATCAACATAGAGTTGTAGCTTGTGACCCAGTCCGATTCGCAGAGCGGGTGTAATGGAAACAGATACAGCAACATTACCCGTATTCTCCCTGATAGTACTGTCATGAGCAGGCGTTGCTATTTTTACAGTCTCATATTTTATTTGATCTGCTTTTTTCTTTGGTGGGGTATAGGTGAATGTACGCTGTGAGGGTTTAGGCGTATAGGTTTGCGATGGCGGCAAAATCATTTTCTTTCCACCTTCACACTCCTTGTCAGAGTAATAAATTTTATTCTCCGCATCTTTGCAACGATAAACGTCTGACCCTGCACTGGCCATGAGGGGTAATAATAAGATGATAGATAATAATATTTTCATACCATGATCATAGCCAATTCCATTGCTCATACAATTAATCAGGCAAAAAAAACGCCCCGTTTACCGGGGCGTTCTATATTGCTTAATACTAACGCTTACAAACTGTAGTACATATCAAACTCAACTGGATGCGTTGTCATACGCAATGTTGTTACTTCTTCCATCTTGAGGCCAATAAAACCATCAATCATATCGTCAGTAAATACACCACCGGCTGTCAGGAACTTACGATCAGCATCTAGTGAATCCAGAGCCTGATCAAGAGAATGACATACGGTGGGAATATTCTTTGCTTCTTCTGCTGGAAGGTCATACAAATCCTTATCCATTGGATCGCCAGGTTTGATCTTGTTCTTGATACCATCAAGGCCTGCCATCATCATGGCAGAGAATGCCAGATATGGATTTGCAGTTGGATCAGGGAAACGCAGTTCAATACGACGACCCTTCGGATTTGGTACATGAGGAATACGTATTGAAGCAGAACGGTTACATGCTGAATAAGCCAACATAACAGGTGCTTCAAAGCCAGGTACCAGACGCTTGTAACTATTTGTGCTCGAGTTAGTAAATGCATTCAATGCACGTGCATGCTTGAAGATACCGCCGATATAATAAAGTGCTTCCTGTGAAAGACCACCATATTTATTGCCAGCAAAGATGTTCTTTCCAGCCTTTGAAAGTGATTGGTGAACATGCATACCACTGCCGTTATCACCTACCAATGGTTTTGGCATAAATGTCGCCGTCTTGCCATAGGCATGAGCCACATTCTGTACTACATATTTCAGGATTTGAACTTCATCCGCCTTGCGAGTTAAAGTATTCGGACCAGTACCAATTTCACACTGACCCGCTGTTGCCACTTCATGGTGATGCACTTCAACTACAATACCCATTTCTTCCATTGCCAGACACATTGCTGCACGAATATCATGCAAAGCATCAACAGGAGGAACAGGGAAGTAACCACCCTTAACGCCAGGACGGTGACCAATGTTGCCATCTTCAAATACGCGCTCTGAGTTCCATGATGCTTCTTCAGAATCTACCTTGTAAAAAGCGCCGCTAATATCTACACCCCAACGTACATCATCAAGGATAAAGAATTCAGGTTCTGGACCAAATAATGCCTTGTCAGCAATCTTGGTTGATTTCAAATAGGCTTCAGCGCGATTAGCAACAGAACGTGGATCACGCTCATAACCTTTCATTGTATTAGGTTCAAGAATATCGCAAATAATATTGACTGATGCTTCATCTGAAAATGGATCAAGAACAGCGGTTGCTGTATCAGGCATCAATACCATGTCTGATTCATTAATACCTTTCCAGCCAGCAATGGATGAACCATCAAACATCTTGCCGTCTTTGAAAAAACCGGCATCAATCTGGCTTACAGGCAATGAAACGTGTTGTTCCTGGCCACGTGTATCGGTAAAGCGTAAATCAACAAATTTTACCTTGTTGTCTTTAATCAATTTCTGAACTTTTGCTGCAGACATAATTCATTTCTCCGAATAATAAATAGTAATAACTTGCTTGTTCGTTAAAGCATTGCCCCTGATATAGCACTATTTGTGCCACAATATAACTGCTTGATTTACCTAGGTTTAGAAACAAGCGGGCAGACAATAATCCTGAGTATTGCACCATAATAGTGCGCACAAACCATCATATGCACTAAATAAGTGCTTAATGAAAACTTATCTTAATATCTGAAATCTCTGTGAGCTTACTGGCCGCCTCTGCAAATGACTGGTTAATTTCGCTAACGCTGACCCCAGTCTCCAAAACACTCAGTGGCAACAGAAGAACAACATGTATTTTGCCATCCAGATAGTGCAGAGTAATGTCCTCTATCTTGGCCGCATGATCAAGCCCTTCCCAGCATTTATTTAGCTTTTCCATCAGGTCTTCTCTCAATGGCAAGCCACCACTAGGAGTGGCAAGTTCATCATCTTCCGGATCAATATGCACCATTACATCTGTGACCTCATCAACACCATCAAGCAAGGCAGTGCGCACTTTCTCACTGATCAGATGGCCTTCTGAAACACTGATATGTGGTGCTACCTGTACATGCACATCAACCAATGCACTGTGTCCCATGCGTCGTGTTCTCAGCATGTGCAATGCTTTTACATCTTTAATAGTCTTAATCACATCACGTATTTCTTCAACACGTTCTGGAGCCAGTGCCGTATCAACTAACTCCTGCACACTACTCCAGACCAGATCCCAACCAATCTTCACAATCATAAGTGCGACACCAATGGCGGCAAGCGCATCAAGATAATCAAATCCGGCCATGCTGCCAATCACGCCAATGAAAACGATGATAGATGAAATTGCGTCAGAACGACTGTGCCAGGCATTGGCACGCAATAGATTAGATTTTATTTTTTCAGCCACCTTGATGGTGTATTGATAAATGACTTCCTTGGCAATAATAGAAATAAAGGCAACACCCAGTGCCAGCCAACCCGGATGCATCAAGAGTTCTGTCTGTAATAAACGATGTATTGAATCATAACCAATACCACCGGCAACCGCGATTAATGCAACACCCAGTGCAACGGTAAATATTGTTTCAATACGCCCATGGCCATAAGGATGATCTTCATCGGCCTCACGACTGCC
>DAOVJZ010000026.1 GCA_030632035.1 Granulosicoccaceae bacterium
AAAGATGCTGCTGTTCGACTTTGGGCCACTCGTCATGGGCGTATTTATGTCCCTGTTGGTAAAAATTATTCCCCTGATCCCTATTTGGCACAAATGAAGGATCGAGATATCACGACCCCATCCGGTATCAAACTTTCCTTAATTAATCCCGCTCGTCTTATTCGGGAAATGAATGAATATTTTAGTCATTTATATGGAGTTGCCGGCAAGGTAACCAGTTCTAATCCACTACGACCTGAAAATGCACCTGATGAATGGGAAAAAAATGCACTTAAACGGCTAGAGCAAGGCGATGAAGAAGTCCTGGAATATACAATTATTAGTGGTAAACCCTACCTGCGTCTGATGCAACCATTAATGACACAGGAAAACTGCCTGCTTTGCCACAAAAATCTAAAACTTAATGAAGTGGGCGGCGGTGTTGGTATTGCTCTTCCTCTGAATAAATTATTAATTCAAAAAGAAGAGGAAAACAATTCTGATATTGAAATGTTTTTTTTAATCTGGCTGGTTGGCTCAATCGGTATTGCTGCAGGTTATATTTATTTGCGGCGTGAGGTTGCAGAGAAAGACAGTGCCATGGGTGCATTAACATCCAGTGAAACACGTAACTCTGCGATCATGCAATCAGCCCTTGATTCCATCATCACCATAGATGCCAAAGGGTTTGTTACCGAGGTAAATCCTGCAACAGAAAGAACCTTTGGCTACAAACGTGCTGAAATGATTGGGCGCGACCTTGCTGAATTGATTATCCCTCCTGAGATGAGAGCTCGTCATCATGAACAACTTGACAGACAGATACAGACAGGGGAATCCACTATCTTAGGCAGGCGTGTTGAAGTAACTGCTATGCATGCAAATGGTACGAGCATACCGGTAGAGCTCGCAGTTACCCGAATAGATGTTGCAGGCTCCATATTTTTTACAGCCTATTTACGCAACTTGACCGAATCCTATGAGCTTAAGGAAAAACTGACCTATCAAGCAAATTATGACAGTCTAACCGGACTGATAAACAGACGTTCTTTTGAAGAGCGTATGAACAAAATTATTGATGGCGCAGAACTTGATGAACAGTATTGTCTCCTGTATCTCGATCTCGATAAATTCAAGATTATTAATGACAGCAAAGGTCATATTGCAGGTGATGAACTATTACGACAGCTTGGGCAATTACTCTCACAATATGTCAGGTCAAGTGATATCTTGTCCCGCCTTGGTGGCGATGAATTTGCCATATTACTTAACGGATGCTCACTCGATAAATCGAAGGAAATTGCCAACAAAATTATAGAGGCGGTTAAAGAACATCGTTTTGTGTGGGAAGATAATATATTCAACATCGGGGTCAGTATTGGCATGATCCAGATGCATGGTCACAGGATTAATTATTCGGAGCTTATGTCTACTGCAGACGTTGCTTGTTACAAAGCCAAGGAAGAAGGCGGCAACCGTTTCCATGTTTTTCAGGAAAATGATAAGGAGCTGGCTGAAAGACGGAATGAAATGGATATGGTTGCACAGATTCAGCAAGCACTGGACACAGATCTTTTCGAGTTATACAAACAGGATATTCGGCCACTTAAAGATAAAGATCATACCAACAAGATACATTGTGAAATCCTGTTAAGAATGAATAATCCAGATGGAAGTATTATGACTCCTGACAGGTTTATCCCGGCAGCAGAACACTATAATCTAATGCCGGCCATTGATGAATGGGTCGTGAGCAATACATTAAAATGGTTGTCTTCACTTCCTGATATGAAAAACACCATGAAGCTATGCAGTATCAATTTGTCAGGCTATTCCATTACCGAGCCAGCATTCCTGTCTTTTGTTAAGGAACAAATTGACGCATACAGAATACCAACCGAAATTATCTGCTTTGAAATAACGGAGACTGTAGCAATCAGAAATCTTGCCAAGGCCAGTCACTTCATGCATGAGTTAAAGAAAATAGGCTGCCAGTTTGCGCTTGATGATTTTGGTAGCGGAGTATCTTCTTTTGGTTACCTTAAGGCATTACCTGTTGATTTTATCAAGATTGATGGAGTGTTTATCCGGGATATTGTGAGTAATAAAATCAATCAGGCTATGGTTAAATCGATTAATGATATCGGCAAGGTAATGGGTAAAAAGACTATTGCCGAATTTGTTGAAAATGCAGAAATTGTTGAAGTCTTGAAAAAAATCAATATCGACTATGCGCAAGGTTATTATTTTTCCAAACCAGAGCCAGTCAAGAATTCTTAAGCAAGCCTGAAATATTTATTATTCCAAACAGGGATCGAATTCGCATACAATGAATTTGTAGGTGCGACTTAATAAACAGGAATAATAATCTACTTATGTTGCAAAATTTCGCAGACGAATTTCCTCAATCAGAGGATATTATTTATCTGAATCATGCCGGTGTCGGACCGTGGCCAAAACGCACAACTGATACAATTAAAGCCTTTGCCGATGAGAACCTGAAACTCGGTGCCACCCACTACCCTGCCTGGATGAAAATAGAGCAGGAATTACGCAATAACCTTAAAACCCTTATTAATGCACCATCTGCTGATGATATTGCCTTGTTGAAAAACACCTCTGAGGCCTTGTCAGTTGTGGCTTACGGTATCGACTGGCATAACGGCGACAACATAGTCACCAGCAACGAAGAGTTCCCATCCAACCGTGTTGTGTGGGAGTCGTTACACGATCAAGGCGTGGAGTTGCGTGAGGCTGATTTGCACTGTCATGCAACCCCGGAGGACAGCCTGTTTGCTCTGGTCGATAACAAGACACGCATGATCACTATCAGTGCTGTACAGTTTGCCAGTGGTCTACGCGTTGATCTGGAATGTATTGGCCAGTTCTGCAAGGAGCATGACATCCTGTTTTGTGTCGATGCTATTCAACACATAGGGGCATTTCCAATAGATGTACAGGCCATTCAGGCCGACTTTGTGATGGCTGATGGTCACAAGTGGATGCTTGGACCAGAGGGACTCGCCCTGCTCTATGTACATCCGGATAAACGCGAACAATTAAAGCTTCATCAGTTCGGTTGGCACATGGTTGAACACGCGCATGATTTCAGTATCCGCAACTGGGAACCTGCTCATAGTGCGCGCCGATTTGAATGCGGTAGTCCCAATATGCTGGGTATTTTTGGACTCAATGCGAGTGTTTCACTGCTATTAGAAGTCGGCATGGAAAATATTGAGAGAATTATTATCAAGAATACCCAGTATCTTATTGATAAAATTAACAATAATAACAATCTAGAATTGTTCTCATCTGCGCGTAAAAATCAGCTTTCAGGTATCGTCATCTTCCGTCACAAGCAACGTGACAGCGAAGAAGTGTATAAACAACTCATGGATTCCGGTGTTATCTGCGCACCACGCGGTGGTGGCATTCGTTTCTCACCCCACTTTTACATCACTACTCAACAACTGGATCAGGCGCTGGGCTATTTCACTTGATAACTAACTTGTCCCTGCGTATTCGAAAGGGCATTTTTCTTTTTACTAATATAGTCTTCAAGATCTTGCCGGGTTATCAAACCCACATTACCAGCAACAACCTTTCCCGTCGGATCAATAATGTAAGTAGCAGGCAATGCAGGCACCTTGCCGATAGCAGTAACCGGTATAGGCACACTACGTAACACAGGATATGTTATCCCTTGTTCAGCCACGAATTTCTTCAGTCTGCTGTTACTGATAGTTTCAAAGTTGATGCCAACAACTGCAATATCCTGTCCCTTGCTGTTCTCGTGCAGTGCAATGAGGTCGGGGAACTCTTTACGACAGGTTCCACACCAGGTTGCCCAGTAATTGACTACAACCCATTTCCCCAAATATTGGTCAAATGACTGTATATCCCCATTAATATCGGGCAGTTCATATTCTACAGCCCTGACGTGCAGGCTAAAAAACAATAATAAAACTGCAACAGGGAAAATAAGCCACTTATTCATATTTATTGAAGACCATATATTCGACCAAAGAAAAACCCCTGGGCCTGAACACCATGCAACTGATGGGAGTACTACAGCATGGCAACATCACAGACAAACCAGGGGGTAACCGTTTACAACTTATTGTTGTGGCAACATATTGATAATCTTGCGTGTTGGTGCATTCAGAGCGATACCCAGATTCACATCCAGAGCTGCAGCAACCACTTTCTGCAAGTCATCATTGATAGCGCCAGGGATAGAAGCAAATTTAGCCTTATCCGCATCCGAGATATCTGCAAACATTGCGTTCAGCATGAAGTAAGGATCAAGATAGCTGATTACCAGTTTGCTACCACCATCAATGATCTTGACAGTGATTTCACAAGGAAGCGCATTCACGTGATACAGACCAGTACCCATCGCCATCTTGGCATATTTTGGAGAACATGCTTCGATGATGTGGTTTTTACCAGGAATGGTAATTGGTGCAGTACGTGCAGAACGCCAGCTGGATTTAGTACTCAGGATGCTATCCAGTGTATCACCATCTTCATTAATCACTGTTGGGTGTTTGCCTGCAGTACTATTTCCATTCTCATCCACAGCACCATGAATACTCATAGTATTGATAATGGTCTGTGCCACTGTTTTAGATTCAGTCTCAGTGAATATACCGCCATCCTGCTTGGTATAAACCATGTGCAGATAAGGCGATTGAAGTGGTGATGCTGCGACTACTTCAACAATATCCTCAATAGAGCTATAGACAGGGCCAATTTTTTGATCCATGGCTTTCGTATTTGGATCAAAATCAGACAGT
Source organism: Granulosicoccaceae bacterium (assembly GCA_030632035.1). Lineage (GTDB taxonomy): Bacteria > Pseudomonadota > Gammaproteobacteria > DAOVJZ01 > DAOVJZ01 > DAOVJZ01. Next base: position 4,779 of record DAOVJZ010000026.1, read on the forward strand.
GCCGCATGAATAATAGCTACGATCTCAGCCTTCACCTGTGGAGGCATCGCATACAGTGCTTCAGCAAATACAGGATCCTGCATGTCTGCACTGAACAGCACATCACTGAAGAACAGGGTGAAAATAGCTGAAGGATCAAGCATATCTACATAGATGTGCTGGTCATCATTCCACACAGATACTTCACAAGGCAATGCTGGCGCATGTGCCCAACCATTGACAAGCTTACGTGTATCAACGATTGGTGCTACACCCATAGCCATAGCGGCATATTTCTTGTTACAGAATTCAACCACATTACCTTTTTTAGTATTTGATTTAGTAACAACACCTGTTTCTACATAAGTTGCATCAGTAGGATCAATTGGATCAGGTGATGGGATCATCAATACATTGTGGTCGATCATTTCATCAGAACAAACACGGGTTTCCAGACATGTCTTATCGGTACCACCGAGTTTCCAGTCAATACCCTTGATCACATCACTACCCAGAGTGTCGGCTTCCTTGATTCTGGCCACATAGGTTGCGATCGCCAGTGAAGCAGCCCGTGCCTTGGCATAGGTCGCTCTATAATCAATTTGACCCTGCACCCTGACTACCGGGATCTTGGCTACACGGCTAAATGGTGTCATAGAACCAAAACCATGACTTTGTGCACCTTGTCCACTGCCTTGTCCGGCCGCCATGACTGATGTCATTCCCATCGTTAAACCAAGGCCTAAAATAGCGCCTGCACACATCGTTTTTCTGGTCCACTGACCTACCGTGGAAACAGATTTTTCCAACATGATTTCTTGTTTCATTTCCTTCTCCACCCTGTTTATATTTAGTTACAATCACGTGTTAAATTAAACAGGTCGAAGTGATTTATCCAATGATTTGTTCGTCAAAAATCGTTCATTTCAACATGAAAAATCAACCCTGTTTTCAATGAGTTAAGTCGAAAAGTATCAGAATTAACGAAAACGTACGGAGTAATTAATACCCGTCACCAAACGAGTTCAGGATAAGGGGTGCCATATAGATCATATGGAAATAATTTAGAAACAGTTTAAATGCCAGATATTAATTGACGCAGTGATTGCAAAGCTTCAACTAATTGTTGCTGATGAGGAGTTTGTTGCTTACCTGATTGCTTTAAAACAAATTCAGCCGTATCGATAACACGTTGGCTGCGTGGGTTTTTGGGGCAACTGTCTATATGTAGATATTTATCCAGTGTGCGGGTTGTTGGAGTCGATTTATCAATGTAAACAGGCCATATTTTGCTCTTTTCAGCAAGCTCTAATTTACTTTTACCAAGATCATGCTCCCAACATTCCATTGCACAACGCATAACACGAACAGCCTGCTCCCTTAACAAAGTCTTGTCATCATCTGATTGATGTCCAGGTAAGGCCGGGGGCTCAATATAACCAACCCCGGAAATCAACCCCGGATTCTTTCTGGCAATTTCAAGTATGCTATTGAGCGACTGTTCGACAGCATGCATACGTTGCTCGTTTTTTTCGATGGTATTAACGACGTGTTTTGGCAATTTATCATTTTCTTTATTAGCAACAGGATCCAGTACTATCGTATAACCAAACCCACTCATGGTCTCCAGCGGGTTGATAACAGCATCACTCTGAAACACATTACCACCCTTGTGGTAACAATCCACGCGAACATGTGTTGCATTTTTTTGCAATATACTGCTCTTGTTAATAAAACTTTTCATCAACTCCATAATATCTTCGGGAAACAGGTCGTTCATATCCAGCTCACTGATTTCCTCTTCCAAATATCCAAAAAGAACTATTGCAGCTTTATTAAAATAAACAGCTTCGCCATCATGTCCGAAACACAGGATTGCACTATCATCAAGATCCAGTAATCGTTCAAGATCATTTGTACGTATCTTTACCTGATTGGCCATGCTCTCAAAACTTTCCGCAAACGTGGCAAACTCACGCAATCCCTTTTTATTGACGGTCAGCTCCAGCTTGCCATCTGCGATTTGTTTCATACCTTCAACCATCCGGCCAAGCGGAACAAAAAGAAACCGGTTAAACAACCAGAGAGCAAACAATAATGTGCTCAATGTGAGAAGTAAAAAGCCACTTGTTGTTACTGTTTGAGTATGTTTCATTTCCTTACTTAATTTTTCTACATTCTCATAACCAATAATCCTGAATGCTGGTTTACCATCAGATGTGAGCAGGGTGAATTTAACAGGGAGATGACTGTTTTTGTTATATTGATTATTTGTATCTATCCCGGCATCTGTCATGGAAAAGATATTAATAGGGGTTTTGGTTATATTACCAATATCAGGCAGGTTAAATGCTGGATCAATAATAACCTCAAGATAACCGACCGAACGCAATCCACCTATCGGAACCAGCGTTGAGTACAACGGTTCTTTTACAGACAACCATAGTGCATCGATTGCCTTCAAACGATCTGTCTTGCTTCTTTGAATGACTCTGGCCGCCAGATATTCCGGCAAATGGTTTTTCAACTCCGTTATTCCGGCACTACTTTCTGCAATAAGTTCCAGATCGAGACTGTAAACCCGTAACTTCACCAGATTGATTTTTGCGAAGCCTGCAAACCCGTTAATAAATGGATCATCAAGCAATGTTATGAGTCGAGCCTGATCAACGCCAATATCCGTTTTCTGTAACGCCTGTATCAATCGTTTATTGTGGCCCAGTTTCATACCGAGATCGAAGGTGTGTTTACTGACTTTCCGGAGTGTTTCCTGTGAGGCCACCTCGATAACGCGAGATAAACTATTGATCTGCGCATCGAGTGCTGCTTGTCTGAAATATGAGCCTGCAAACAAAGACAAAACAATCGCAACAATACCAATCATCATAAATATGGCGATAGTAACCGCTTTGATGGATAATTTTTCTATGCGCATGGATTTATTATACTTACTTAATTCGTAGATAAATTGCAAAGTTAATCTATTACCATTACCATCGGAAGCTTCTTTTCTGTCCATGCTTTCCAGCCATCACGAAACCAGTAAATATTGGTATACCCCCAATCAACGGCCTTGGTAACTGCATTCGCACTTCTAATACATAGTGTCCCATTGCAATAGAAGAGTAACGCTGTAGTTTTATCTGAGGCTATTGATTCCAGATCCTCCATCATCATCTCTGTATTGAGGATGTTAACTGCACCCTCAATATGGCCTTTGATATATTCTGTTCTCTTTCTCGAATCAATAATAATTAGTTTAGGATTTGTAAGAATCATATCCACTACTTCTTCTGCTAAAACAATAGTTGCCCCAAGGACAGCCTCAGGAGCACGGGGCTTATCATATGCATTCAGGTTAAATGAAAGTATGAGTGAAAGAAAAAGGATTAAAACTTTCACTTTTGAAAAGCAAATTAATTGTATTCTCTTGGTTTCCATTTCTACCTTTGTTTTACCAGCATATATCTGTGGTTAATTGTACATTTCCACCATGCCATATAATTGTATTTCATTCATTGATATAACACGTTAGCACCCATAACAATGGTAGAATAACCTTTAAAATATACCGGTAACTTATTGATATTTACCCATATGTGTGTGGTATAAAATTATTCTTATTTCCAAGCAAAATCTGCATTCATATATTGTTAGCTTTCATTTCTATTGAACCGAGGCTGGATTCACCACAATTATTCGCTTATCCCTTCTAAAAACGTGCACCATTTGGCTAATTCTCTGGACTATAAAGATAAAGTCGAGGCTGATTTTACCGATGATCATCATAAGGATGACCTTTTATATAGGTAGTTCATCACAAAAATAGGGACTTGGCAGAAGGAGTGTTTCCATGGGGCTACGCGCTTCCCTCGGGCATCGAATATCAAACTGGTTAAATCAGGAGCAAGATGCGCCTGAGACCCCATTATGTGATTTTGATCGGATCGGTTATGACATCCGACAAGCCGATGTAATTCTGGTAGAAGGACGCAGTCGCGTCAGTAATGTGATTCGTGTTATCACGCAAAGTACCTGGACTCATTCCGTGCTCTACATTGGTCGTATCCACGACATTATGAGCCCGGAACTACGTGAACGTGTTTCCAGTTTCTACAATGGCGATCCCAACGAACAACTGGTCATTGAGGCTGTGCTTGGTGAGGGCACAATTGTTTCTCCGTTAAGCAAATACAAAAGCGATCATTTAAGATTGTGTCGTGCCCGTGGTTTAACACCGCCTGATGCACAGGAAGTTATTGCACATGCTGTTGAAACATTGGGTGCCGGTTATGATATGCGTCAATTGCTCGATCTGGCCCGGTTCATGCTCCCCTATACGCTTATGCCACGCCGTTGGCGTTCCAGTTTATTCGAACATGCGGTAGGCGATGCCGCAAGCACCGTTTGTTCTACCATGATTGCCAAGGCCTTCATGCAAGTAAGATTCCCACTTTTGCCCATCGCTTTTAAAAATGAAGATGACACTTACACCCTGCATCACAGAAACCCGAAATTGTTTACACCGCGTGATTTTGATTATTCACCCTATTTCGACATTATCAAATTCCCTATCTGGGATCCGCACAAGAATTCACGTTATCAAAATATGCCCTGGGACGAGAAAGGACTCATATGCAATGCGCAGGGTGATTGCTTTATTCCCGATGATAAGGAAATATCCAAGGATGATGACGATACTCCGGCACCGAACAAGGAGCAAACAGGATGAGCTTTTTATTCTGGTCAATGATTTTAATCACAGGTGTTCTTGCACTAGGCTATGTGCGTGCACCACTGATAGCAAACACACTGGTGATGGCATTTTATATTACCGCAGTTACCATGAGTGGCGAACAACCTGTTAATTCGTTTGTGTCTGGATTTATCTGGGTAATGTTTGCCGTAATCGCGGTGTCATTGAATGTGCCCGCATTAAGACGGAAACTGATTTCTGATCGGGTGCTTACTTTATTTCGCAAAGTCACACCCCATATGTCACGCACAGAAAAAGAAGCGCTCGAAGCAGGCACTGTCTGGTGGGATGGCGATCTGTTCAGCGGCAAACCAGACTGGGACAAACTCCTGCATATTCCTGCTCCAAGACTGACTGAACGTGAACAGGACTTTATTGATGGACCAGTTGAAGATTTATGCAAAATGCTTGATGACTGGAAGATCACGCACGAAGATTATGATCTCCCCGCCGATGTCTGGCAGTTCATAAAAAGAAATGGCTTTTTCAGCATGATCATTCCACGCAAATACGGTGGACTGGAATTCTCGGCGCTTGCCCATTCAGCCGTTGTTATGAAAATTGCGAGTCGCAGTATATCTGCCGCCGTCACCGTGATGGTGCCAAACTCACTTGGTCCGGCTGAGCTGTTATTGCACTATGGTACGGAAGAACAAAAGGATCACTACTTACCACGTCTGGCAACAGGTGAAGAAGTCCCCTGCTTTGCATTAACCGGCCCGGAAGCCGGCAGTGATGCCGGTGCAATGCCTGATAAAGGTATTGTGTGTCGTGGTGAGTTTGAAGGCAAAGAAGTATTGGGTATCCGACTGAACTGGGATAAACGTTATATCACGTTGGGTCCAGTTGCGACGGTATTGGGGCTGGCATTCAAACTGTACGATCCGGATCACCTGCTCGGTAATGATGAAGCGCCCGGTATTACTTGCGCATTGATCCCTACTAACACGCCCGGTGTGAAAATTGGCGATCGTCACATGCCATTGAATATCGCATTCATGAACGGCCCCAATTATGGCAAGGATGTATTTATTCCGCTTGACTGGGTAATTGGTGGTAAATCCGGTGTCGGTAATGGCTGGGCCATGTTGATGGAATCCCTTGCTGCGGGGCGTTCTATTTCATTGCCTGCATTAAGCACAGGCGCAGGTAAACTCACCAGTCGTGCAACCGGTGCCTATGCACGTATTCGCAAACAATTCAAAACCCCGATTGGAAAATTTGAAGGTATTGAAGAAGCGCTGGCACGGATTGCCGGTTTCACTTATATGATGGATTCAGTGCGTATCATGACAGCCGGCGCGGTTGACCTTGGTGAGAAACCAGCCGTGGTCTCTGCAATAGCCAAATTCAATCTGACTGAAACCATGCGCAAAGTCGTAAATGATGCGATGGATATACATGGTGGTTCCGGTATTTGCATGGGGCCACATAATTTTATGGGTCGCGTGTATCAGGCTGTGCCTATCAGTATTACCGTGGAAGGTGCCAACATACTGACACGTTCATTGATTATTTATGGTCAGGGCGCAATTCGTTGTCACCCTTACGTGTTCTCGGAAATGCAGGCCGCAAAAGATGAAGATCATACGCGCGCCTCCAAAAATTTTGACAGGGCCCTGTTTGGTCATGCCGGTTTCTTTATCAGCAAGTTAGCACGTTCCTTTGTGTTGGGCCTGACACGCAGTCATATTGCACGCTCCCCTGTTGAAGGTT
>DAOVJZ010000042.1 GCA_030632035.1 Granulosicoccaceae bacterium
ACGATATAGATAAACAGTTTGAGCAAATCAGACATACCATCGGCAACAAACATGCCATTAAACACGCGGGTTGTTTCTGTTGCCGGCAAGGAAATTGTAAGAACAGCAGCCATACCTAATGTGAGTTGGGTCAAGTAATAAGCCAGATTGCTGTCTTTATTTGTTTTATAAACATCAACTAACAGCACAAGACATGCCATTGTCAGAACGGTAATTTCTGGCAGTAATGGAATTAATTGTGTGTAGTCAAAATTCATCTTTAAATCTGCTCCAAATTTCCAAACTCGGGTTAACCCCCTCTCCCTTCGGGAGAGGGTTGGGGTGAGGGGATATTATCCAGAATTCGAAAAATTTCCTCTTTAACTGAATCTAGCTCACCCATTATTTCATTGTTCCAAAAACATATAACTATATAACCTAATGACTCCAGAAACTGTGTTCTTTTTCTATCCTTCTGTTCCATATCCATATGCTGACTTCCATCCAGCTCGATTATTAGCTTCTTCTCCAGACAAAGAAAATCGACAATATAATTACCTATTATTTCTTGTCTACGAAATTTATAGCCAGCCATACTTCTATTTCTTAGGCATTGCCATAAAATTCGCTCAGCATCCGTTTGCTGTTTTCGCAATTCCTTTGCGAAAGCTTTCATTTTAACTCCCTCACCCTAACCCTCTCCCGGAGGGAGAGGGAATAAAGGCAAAATTCTCACATAGCCTTACAACTTCGACTGACTGATGTGGTGCAACAGGTTGTCTACAGTCGGGTGCATCACTTCCAGTAATGGATTCGGATACAAGCCGAAGAACAATACCGTGATTGCCAAAATAGCCAGAATAAAATATTCACGCGTGTTTATGTCTTTTAATGCTGCTACGTTGTCATTGGCGACTTCACCATAGAACACACGCTTGACCATCCAGAGTGTGTAGGCCGCGCCCAGAATCAGGATTGTCGCTCCAGCAAATGCAAACCAGAAATTGGCCTTGAAGCTGGCCAGGATCACCATGAATTCACCTACGAAGCCTGATGTGCCCGGCAAACCTGCATTGGCCATCGCGAACAATACAGCGAGTGCAGCAAACTTGGGCATCTTATTTGCAACGCCACCATAATCTGAAATATTACGTGAGTGCATGCGATCATAAAGCACACCTACACACAGGAAGAGTGCACCAGAAATAAATCCATGCGAAATCATTTGCACCATGCCGCCTTCGATACCCATGGCCGCCCCACTCATACTGCCGGTACGATCATAAATGCTGAATGCAATAAAGAAGCCCAGTGTGACAAAGCCCATATGTGAAATCGATGAATAGGCAATCAGTTTTTTCATGTCTTGCTGAACCAGTGCCACAAAACCAATGTATACAACCGCAATCAATGACAGTGAAATCATTAACCAGTCAAGCGAGTGACTTGCATCAGGGGTAATCGGTAGACTGAAACGCAAGAAACCATAGCCACCTACTTTCAACATGATCGCGGCCAATATGACTGAACCACCCGTCGGTGCTTCTACGTGAGCATCCGGCAACCAGGTGTGCACTGGCCACATCGGCACCTTCACCGCAAAGGCCGTCAGGAAAGCAAGGAAGATCAAAGTTTGTTCAAGCGAGTCCAGTTTCAGTGTATGGAAATCCAGAATACCGAAACTGCCTGATTTCAAGTACATGTAAATCAGCGCAACCAGCATCAATACCGACCCTAGGAAGGTATACAGGAAGAACTTGATAGAGGCGTAAACGCGATTCGGCCCGCCCCATATACCAATAATAAGGAACATCGGAATCAACATGCCTTCCCAGAACACATAGAACAGCATCGCATCTAATGACGAGAACACACCAATCACAAAACCTTCCATGATCAGGAATGCCGCCATGTATTGTGCAACCCGTGTCTTGATAACATCCCAACCCGCGAGTATCACTAAAACAGTGGTGAAGCTGGTCAGGATAATCAGTGGCATCGCAAAACCATCAATGCCAAGGTGATAGTAAACATCAAACGCACTAATCCAGGGCTCTGCCGATTTTTCAGCAAACTGCATTTTAGGTGTGTTGATGTCAAACAAGGTATACAGCGGGATAGTCAGCACAAGCGTCACTACTGATACAAATAACGCAACCATTCTGGTACGTGGTGCATTACCATCACCGCCGGTTGCAAGCACAATCAGGCCGCCGATAATCGGCACCCAGATAGCAAGACTTAAAAGTGGAAGTTCAGATAACATTATTTTTCTTTAACTTTTATATAAATAAATACCAGCTCAAAATCGCCAACATGCCAACGATCATCGTAAATGCATAGTGATATAAATAACCTGTTTGCATCCGTCTAAGTACGGATGAAATCCAGCCAACCGTATTGGCCGAGCCATTTACAATTAAACCGTCAATAATACGGGCATCACCATTACGCCATAAAAAACGTCCGATACCACGTGAGCCCCCAGCAAAGAAAAATGCATTGAACTCATCCGCGTAATATTTTTTATCCAGTAACGTGTAGACCCATTGCATGCTGTTTTTGATTTTGTCTGCAATCTCCGGTTTTCTTATGTAAATAAACCATGCAACAAACAGACCACCCATCGCCAACCAGAATGGGGGTGCCATCATGCCATGCAAAATAAAGCCCACTTCACTGCTATACCCTTCTCCCAGTTTCGCCAGCACATCATGTTCAGGCAAAACAAAAATGGCCTCACCAAAATAATTACCAAACAACACGCTATCAACCGTAAAGTAACCAATCAATAATGAAGGAATAGCTAATAGTACTAATGGAGCCCATACCACCCATGGAGGTTCATGCAAATGTTCTTTGATATGTTGATCCATACGTTCCTTGCCGTGGAACACAATAAAGAACATACGGAATGAATACAGCGCCGTAATAAAGACACCCAACAAAACAGCCCAGTAGGCAATATCAGAACCCGGCACACTGGATGCATGAACCGCTTCGATAATTGCATCCTTGGAGAAGAAACCGGATGTACCAGGGAAACCAATCAATGCCAGTGAACCAACCAAACTGGTCCAGTAAGTGATCGGCATATATTTTTTCAAACCACCCATTTCACGAATATCCTGTTTGTGATGCATGGCAATGATCACAGAACCTGCCGCGAGGAACAGTAATGCTTTGAAAAAGGCATGTGTCATCAAATGGAATATCGCCGCCGCATAAGCTGATGCGCCGGCCGCTACCATCATGTAACCCAACTGCGACAAGGTTGAGTAGGCAACTACGCGTTTAATGTCATTCTGGACGATACCGACCAACCCCATAAAGAAGGCGGTGATCGCACCAATCACCATCACGAAACCCAATGCGGTTTCGGAATATTCAAACAACGGTGACATACGTGCCACCATGAACACACCGGCTGTCACCATAGTCGCGGCGTGAATTAATGCGGAAATAGGCGTTGGGCCTTCCATTGAGTCAGGTAGCCATACATGTAACGGTACTTGTGCTGATTTACCCATCGCACCAATAAACAGCAAAATACAAACCACTGTCATGAGCGACCATTCTGAGCCGGGTATTATCTCAACTGTGCTGTCTTTTAATGAAGGCGCGATGGCGAACACATCCGCATAGTTCAAACTACCGAAATACATCAAAATAGCAGCAATACCTAACAGGAATCCAAAGTCACCGACACGATTGACAAGAAACGCCTTCAAGTTGGCATAAATTGCTGTGTCCTTTTTAAACCAGAAACCAATCAGTAAATAGGACACCAAGCCCACTGCTTCCCAACCAAAGAACAGTTGCATGAAGTTATTGGCCATCACCAGCATGAGCATGGCAAACGTAAATAGCGCAATGTAACTAAAGAAACGTTGGTAACCAGGATCGTCATGCATGTAACCAATGGTGTAGATATGTACCATCAGGGAAACGAATGTAACCACACAAATCATAAGTGCAGTTAACTGATCGACCAGGAAACCAATCTGAAAAGTAATGCCGTCGCTAACCATCCATGTGTAAACCGTTTCGTTATAGGCAGCGGCACCTTCAAACACATGATATTTGAATACGAGGACAGATAAAACGAATGAGATACCTACACCAAGGATAGTGACCCAATGCGCACCGGCACGACCAATCTGCTTGCCAAACAGGCCAGCAAGGATGGCTCCCACAAGTGGTGATAAAACTAATCCCAGGTAAATATTTTCCATTCTTTGGCCTGTTAACCCTTCAACGAATCCAAATCATCAACATTAATAGTTCTGCGATTACGGAACAGTACAACCAGAATCGCCAAACCAATAGCAGCTTCTGCGGCTGCCACTGTCAAAATAAAGAATACAAACACCTGCCCTGCCAAATCATTCAGGTAGGCAGAAAAGGCAATAAAGTTCATATTAACTGCCAGCAACATCAATTCGATAGACATAAGCAGGATAATAATATTTTTCCGGTTCAGAAAAATACCCGCCATCGCAATACAAAACAATATAGCTCCCAGAATCAGATAGTCTGATAACGCAATCATCTTTTCTCTGCCTTCATTTTTACAATACGCACACGATCTTCACGTCTGACCGCCACTTGTTCTTCCGGTTTTTGTGATTTTGTGCCTTTACGGCGTCGGAATGTCAGGGCAATAGCCGCAATAATCGCAACCAATAAAATCACTGACGCAATTTCAAACGGGTAAACATAATCTGTATAAAGTATTAAACCAATGGCCTTGGTATTACTATAATCTGCCGCATGTGCAATCGGTGCCGCTATCTTGTCCAGCCCAAAATTTTCCGGACCAAGCACAAGCGACAATTCAAACACAATGATAACGGCAACGGCCAATCCGAGTGGTAAGTAACGGGTAAATCCTTCCTGTAACGGTGCCGTATTAATATCCAGCATCATTACAACAAACAGGAACAACACCATGACCGCGCCGACATAAACCAGCACCAGTGTAATAGCCAAAAATTCAGCTTCCAGTAATAACCAGATAGCAGCAGCACTAAAAAAAGCCAGCACAAGGAACAGTGCTGCACGTACCGGGTTGCGTACAGTGATCACCATCAATGCCGAGGCTATCAACATAAAGGAGAAAGCATAAAATACGATTTGTTGTCCGGTTAATTCAAACATATCTTTTACCTGTAAGGCGCATCCTTTGAACGATCGTTTGCCAGTTCCTTCTTATATTGTGCACCATGCGCCAGTAGTTTTTCCTTGGTCATTAACAAATCACCACGTTCTTCGCCGTGATATTCAAATACGCGTGTCTCCACAATCGCATCTACCGGACAGGCCTCTTCACAGAAACCACAATAAATGCATTTAGTTAAATCGATATCGTATCGAGTCGTGCGTCTTGTTCCATCTTCACGTTGTGCTGAATCAATCGTAATCGCCAACGCAGGACAAACGGCTTCACATAGCTTGCACGCGATACAACGTTCTTCACCATTCGGGTAACGACGTAATGCATGCAGTCCACGGAAACGATGTGACTGTGGTGTTTTTTCTTCCGGGTAAAAGACTGTGAATTTCTTACCCCAAAAATAATGCCCGGTCACGCGCAAACCTTTGAGTAATTCAATCAGTAACAGGCTATTCAGGTATTTCCCCAGAAACTTCATGCTGCCCCTCCCTTATCAAACCAGGGTGGGATTTCTGCCAGTACCGCAACGCCGACAACCAGCAGCCAGACAATCGTAATTGGAATAAATACTTTCCAGCCCAGACGCATGATCTGATCATAGCGATAGCGCGGGAAGGTGGCGCGGAACCACAGAAACAACAACAGGAAAAAGGCCATCTTGAATACCAGCCAGTGGAAACCACTGTCAAACATCCAGCCTATATAAGGGATGGCAAACAGGGTTTCTGAAACAACGCCTAATCCTGCCAGCGGCGAATACCAACCACCCAAAAACATGACTACGGTCAAACCTGCAATCAGGATCATATTGGCATATTCTGCAAGGAAGAATACGGCAAACGCCATGCCGGAATATTCAACATGGAAACCAGCCACGATCTCGGACTCACCTTCTGCCACATCAAAGGGAGCACGATTGGTTTCTGCCACACCGGAAATAAAATACACCATGAATAACGGAAACAACGGCAAGAAGAACCAGTTCGCTACACTCCCCTGTTGTGCAATCACAATATCGTGCATATTCAGACTACCTGCCGCAATTAAAACGCCGACTAGTGCAAAACCCATTGCAATTTCATAAGACACAATTTGGGCCGATGAACGCAGTGCACCGAGGAACGCATATTTAGAGTTAGATGCCCAGCCGGCAATGATGACACCATAGACACCAATCGATGTCACAGCCAATACATACAAAAGACCAGCATCAATATTGGATAAGATCATGCCTTCGTCAAATGGAATTACGGCCCATGCGGCCATAGCCGGAGCAAAGGTAATAAGCGGTGCACCAATAAACAGGAACTTATTGGAATTGCTCGGAATAATAATTTCCTTGAACACCAGTTTGAACACATCAGCAAAGGGCTGGAATAAACCTCGTGGGCCAACACGATTAGGTCCAATTCTGACCTGCATGTAACCAATGATTTTACGTTCGGCAAAGGTCAGATAAGCAACTGACAAGATTAACGGGATCATGATCGCAATAATTTTGGTAATGATCTCAGCAAATGGCTGTATCCCTCCGGGTAACAACGCAATAGCATCTTGCCAAATTGTTACAATCATCTCAAACATGAATCAATCCACTTTCCCAAGTTCAATGGTTGTACCCGAAACACCTAATGATGCTGTTTCATTCATCGCATCGGGAATCAACACACAGTTATCTGGAATGCGTTCATCAATTTCCAGCGGCAATTCGACTTCTTCATCACTGTGCCGGGCGATTACCCTGCCCTCGTTAGCGACACCACTTCTTTCGGCTGTCAGTCTATTTAAATAAACAGCGGCCTGACGTGCATCAGCCGTTTTCTGTAAAGGGATTGCTCTTCTTACCAGACTATCTGTTGAATACGCGGGCACATCGGCAATACGAATTAATGCGCTATTTTCAGATATACGTTCAGTAACAAACTTGTTCATTGTATTAACTGGTGTGACTTCACCAATTTCTGTGCGCACTTCTTCAAGTACTTGTTCCGAAGACACATATTCAAAACCATCCACCTCAAGCAAGTTGCCCATAACACGCAATACTTTCCAGCCAGGTCTGGCCATTGCAAATGGTTCAACACTGCCAGCAAAACTCTGCCAATTACCTTCGGCATTGACATAGGTGCCCGAAGTTTCGCCAAATGTACCTATTGGTAACAGCACGTGTGCATATTCACGCATGGTATCTGTTACATAAGAAGTCAGCGACACAACAAAATCAGCACCACCTAATGATTGAATGGCCTTTTCTGAATCTGCGCAATCCAGTTCGGGTTCAATACCCATCAGCATATAGGCATTACGTGGCTCGTCGAACATTTCTTGTGTATTCATTCCGCCAGAATCATTCGCATTGGAACTATTAATTTTGGCACCAACACCTCGATGCGGCGTCATACCCGCCAAACTGGCTCCGGCTGTATTGGCTCCATCAGAAAGATAACCAAAACTGGCACCCGACAAGCGCGCTGCTTCACTTGCCAAAGCACGCAATGTTGCAAAATGCGGGTGTGCCATTGCCTGGCTACCTAAAAGAATGCTGGCATTTTCGGCACTCGATAGATGTTCAGCAATGGCGCGGTGTGACTCATTCACTTCAACACCTGTTGTTAATTCCTTGATACTGCTATCAGGGGATGTACCTGTTTTTTCTGACAGGGCATTTACGATGCTTGCCAATGCAATCACCATACCGGCCGGGCTAGCGGTTATCTTTTCTTCAATATCAAAGTGCATCGCATAATCTGCCTGATTGATCAGCATCACCTTACCACCGTACCGATATGCTTGATGCAAACGATGTGCAGCAATCGGTTGTTCCTTGCGTACGTTGGAGCCAATCAATAATGCAGCATTTGTTTTTCCCAATGATTCAATAGACTGCCCTAACCATGGGAATGCAGGCGCATGATCCTGATCAGAAAAATCAATCTGACGCAAACGGTGATCAATATTGTGACATCCAACAGCGCGCGCGATCTTTTGTAATAAATAAAGTTCTTCCAGTGTACTGTTAGGTGAAGCCAGTACACCCAGATTTTCACCACCACGTTTAACTGCATTCTGGATGCCTGTTACCGCCACTTCCAGTGCGGTATTCCAGTCAGTTTCATGCAAGATGCCATCTTTACGAATCATGGGCGCTTTTAGTCGATCATCACTGTAAATACCGGTGTAACTGAATCGATCACGATCTGAAATCCAGACTTCGTTAATAGCTTCGTTTTCTTTTGGTACAACGCGCACGACTTTGGCATCGCGTGTATGTACATGCAGATGCACATTCGAGCCAATACAATCATGAGGCGCAATACTATTGGTCTGCATCATTTCCCATGAACGTGCGCCAAAACGGAATGGTTTTGAAGTCAGTGCGCCAACAGGACACAGGTCAATCACGTTGCCTGACATTTCTGAATCAACACTTTTTTCTATATAGGTACCAATCACAGTATGTTCACCACGACCAGTCGCACCCATTTCACGAATGCCGGCAATTTCCTGACCAAAACGCACACAGCGAGTACAGTGAATACAACGTGTCATTTCGGTTGCAATCAATGGGCCCAAATCCTTATCCGGCACAACACGTTTATTTTCCTTATAGTGTGACTCACAACCACCATAACCCATGGCCACATCCTGTAATTCACACTCTCCACCCTGATCGCAAATTGGGCAATCCAGCGGATGATTAATAAGCAAGAATTCCATCACGTTTTTCTGTGCAGAAATCGCTTTCGGTGAACGGGTAAATACCTTCATGCCATCTGTTACCGGTGTTGCACAAGCCGGTAATGGCTTTGGTGCCTTTTCAACTTCAACCAGACACATACGACAGTTGGCCGCGATAGATAATTTATTGTGATAACAGAAACGCGGAATAGTAACACCAGCCTGATCAGCGGCCTCGATGACCATACTGCCTGCCTCGACTTCGATACTCTGTCCGTTTATTTCAATTGTTGCCATTTCAGGTATTACCTACCATGCATTTCTTGTGTTCAATGTGATATTCAAATTCGTGACGGTAATGTTTCAGGAATGCCTGCACTGGCATAGCCGCGGCATCGCCCAATGCGCAAATAGTGTGACCACCAATTTGTCCAGCAACCTTATCCAGTAAATCCAGATCTTCAGGACGGCCTTCGCCATGCTCAATACGATGCACAACTTTGGCCAACCAACCTGTGCCTTCACGACAAGGCGTGCACTGACCGCAGGATTCTTCAAAATAAAAATGAGACAAACGTGCCAGTGCCTTCACCATGCAAACCGTTTCATCCATCACGATGACCGAACCGGCACCCAGCATGGAGCCGGCCTTGGCGATAGAGTCATAATCCATATCAACTTCCATCATCTGCTCACCTGGAATAACAGGCACAGATGAACCACCGGGGATCACGGCTTTCAATTGATGTCCATCACGTACGCCACCGGCCATTTCAAGTAATTTGGCAAAGGGTGTGCCGAGTGAGACTTCAAAGTTACCGGGATTATTGACATGGCCAGAAACAGAAAACAGCTTGGTGCCGCCATTATTTGGTTTACCCAAATCCTGAAACCACTGTCCACCGTTACGCAAGATTGCGGGAACAGAAGCAAGGCTTTCTGTGTTGTTGATAGTTGTCGGGCGACCATACAAACCG
>DAOVJZ010000223.1 GCA_030632035.1 Granulosicoccaceae bacterium
GATATTGATAAACAGGTAACCAGTTTTCTGCGCAGTGACGCTTATCCTACAGAACAATGGCCAGTGCCGTTGGCGGCCAGCTTGATCCCGTGGCTTGATGTTCAGCTTGATTCAGGACAGAGCAAGGAAGAATGGAAAGCGCAAGTTGAAACCAACAAGATATTGGGACGTTCTGATAATCCTGTTCCTATCGATGGTTTGTGTGTGCGTGTTGGTGCTATGCGCTGTCATTCGCAGGCATTAACCATCAAGATGAAGCAGGATGTGCCTTTGAATGAGATTAATGACATGATTGCGGGTCATAATGATTGGGTGAAGGTTGTGCCAAACGACAAGGACATCACAATGGAACAACTGACACCGGCGGCGGTTACCGGTACACTGACTGTTCCAGTGGGTCGTATGCGTAAGTTGACCATGGGATCTGAATACCTGTCCGCATTTACGGTGGGGGATCAATTGTTATGGGGCGCGGCTGAACCATTAAGACGCATGATGCGGATTTTACTGGAACAATAAAATATGACAGATAAAAAATTTGATGTTGCAGTTGTTGGTGCCACGGGGCTCGTGGGTGAAACGATTGTTTCAATACTGGAAGAACGCAACTTTCCTGTTGGCAAGCTGTATCCGCTCGCCAGTAGTCGTTCTGTGGGTAAAAGAGTTCAATTCAACAAGTCAAATATAAAGATTGAAGATCTGGCGACTTTTGATTTTTCAAAAGTACAGATTGCATTATTTTCGGCGGGTGGCTCAATATCTGCCGAGTATGCACCCAAGGCAGTGGAAGCCGGTGCGATTGTGATCGATAACACATCTTATTTTCGCAATGACGATGATGTGCCACTGGTTGTACCGGAAGTTAATCCCAATGCAGTTGCCGGTTACACACAACGTAATATTATTGCTAACCCGAATTGTTCCACTATTCAAATGCTGGTTGCACTTAAACCGATTTATGATGCGGTTGGGGTTGAACGCATCAATGTGGCGACTTATCAGGCAGTATCCGGTACCGGAAAAGAGGCCATGAAAGAATTGGCAGGTCAGACAGCCAGCCTGCTTAATTTTCAGGAAGTAAAGACCTCGGTCTATCCCAGGCAAATCGCCTTTAATGTTTTACCCCATATCGATGTGTTTCAGGACAACGGATATACCCGTGAAGAAATGAAAATGGTCTGGGAAACCAAAAAAATCCTCGAAGATGACGATATTCTTGTAAACCCTACAGCAGTCAGGGTTCCCGTGTTTTATGGACACGCCGAAGCCATCCATATTGAGACCAGAGACAAGATTTCTGCCTCATCAGCAAAGGAATTACTGCTCAAGGCTCCCGGGGTCAGAGTAATGGATGAGCATAAACCGGGCGGATATCCGACACCGGTCACAGAATCTGCTGGCAAGGATCCTGTATATGTAGGACGAATCAGAGAAGACATCTCCCATCCGCGCGGTTTGGACTTATGGGTAGTGGCAGACAACGTAAGAAAGGGCGCGGCGCTGAATTCTGTCCAGATAGCTGAAATTTTGGTAAAAGACTATCTATAAGCTATAGTTAGCCAAGATAAGACAGTAATTGTATAAAATTCATTCTCTTGCGGGTGATTTTGGCAGGGCGGTTTATAACTTAACAATAAAACGGAAAGTCCATTAGGCATTCCATTAATATATTGCAAAAGGTGTTGAGGAAGTGCGAATGATTAGGAAACTGGTCCTGACAGCGACCATGCTAATGGTATTTGTAACAACCAGAGTGATGGCGTTGGGGCTTGGAGAATTGACGCTCCATTCTTCTCTTAACGAACCACTGAATGCAGAAATCGAATTGCTTTCGGTTCACACAGATGAACTGGATGGCATCAAGGTTGCGTTGGCAAGTCAAAGAGATTTCGAACTCGTTGGTGTTGATCGCCTGTATTTCCTGACTACGCTTGAATTTGTTACCAAAGCAAATAAAGCGGGTAACGCCATTATTTCCATTACCACCAAAGATCCAATTAAAGAACCATTCCTTGATTTTGTTGTTGAAGTAAATTGGGCTAAAGGCAGAATGTTGCGTGAATACACAACATTGGTTGATCCACCTACCTTTGCGCAAGAAGCGCCAGCACCTGTTAAGCAAGCAAAAACAAAAACCAAAACATCGGTTGTCAGAGAAACAGTAGTCCCTGTTCCTGTTCCCGAACCAGAGCTACAAGCACAGCCAGTAATGGTGGCTGAGGAAGAAGAACCACTTTTCCCGACTATTCCAATAGAAATAGAGGAAGATGAGCCAAGTCAGGCGGCTCCTGAGAGCTATGGTCCAACCAAACGTACGGATACACTTTGGGCAATTGCTCGAAAGGTACGTCCAAATTCCAAGGTCAGCATCGAACAGGTTATGCAGGCTTTGTTGAAAGCGAATCCACAAGCTTTCTACAACAATAATATAAATAATATGAAAGCCGGTCATGTGTTGCGTATTCCTGATTTGGAAGATGTAACAGCGCTGAGCAAGAGAGAAGCCGGCCGTTTAAGTCGAGCACAATATAAAGACTGGAAAGCGGCAAGATCCAAGACAACACACATTGCTACATCAGCACCAGGTGAAGGTGCTCTGATGGCACCGGACACGACAAGTACGAGCGATAGCGGCCCTCGACTAAAATTGCTTTCACCAGAAGAAGAAGCACAGTTAATAGCTAAGCAGGGTAGCGAAGATCAAGCAGGCAGTGGTTCTGCCATGCAGGATGGTGGAACAAGCGCAACCAGTGAAGAAGCAGAAGCATTACGTGCTCGTGTGAGTGAACTGGAAAGCCAGTTAAGCGAGATGGAGCAAACACTGGCCATTAAAGATGAAGCATTGGCCGGGTTCCAGAAAGAAATGCAGGTCAAACCTGCTATTACTGCACAACCACTTCCAAAAACAGAATCTGATGGTCTGGTAGAGCCTGAGCAGTCAAAACCTGTTCCGGCTGTAAAACCAAAAGCCACACCAAAACCAGCAATGGCAAGAGCCTTTGTTGATGATCTGCTAGATAGTCCATTAATGCTCGCAGGTGCTGTTGCAATTATTCTTGTGCTTGGTGCACTCATCTGGATGGTCATTGGTAAGCGCAGAGTTTCTAACATGCAGATGAACTTCCAGGAAAGTATTTTGACGGGTGGCGGCGCACCTGAATCATCAACGGTTGAAGGAGCAGCACCACTTACCGA
>DAOVJZ010000187.1 GCA_030632035.1 Granulosicoccaceae bacterium
AGATATCTGGACTATGCAACCTCGATTGGCCAAGCGTTTTGGCAAGCGTGCGTTTCGTCTTTTAACTCATCCGCGTTTTCGTGCGGCTTACGATTTTATGTTAATACGTGCCGAGGCCGGTGAAGATGTAAAAGAACTGGCAGACTGGTGGACAAAGTTCCAGGAAGTTAATGAGGATGAACGTAATAAAATGGTGCGTGAACTGACGCCGGCAGGCAAAAAGAAAAAACGCAAGAAATCCCGTCCACAAAATGATGAGCAATAATCCTGTCATCTGTTATATCAGTCTGGGTAGTAATCTCGATAATCCGGTTAAACAACTCAAACAAGCCATTAATGAACTATCTGTACTGGATAACGGTATGCTCCTGTTGCAATCCGGTCTGTACCAGAGTTCACCCATGGGGCCACAGGATCAAGCCGACTTCATCAATGCCGTAGTGAAACTGGAAACTACACTTTCAGCAGATGAATTACTGGCTCAATTACAGGCAATCGAACAACGGCATAAGCGCATCCGGACACAACATTGGGGTCCGCGCACACTGGATCTGGACCTGCTTTTATATGGGAATAAGACCATAAATACCGGAAATTTACAGGTTCCGCATCCAGGGATACCAGAGCGTGGCTTCGTGCTGTATCCTTTATATGAAATAGCACCTGATCTGGAGATTCCGACAGGTGAGTCGGGGAGCGCATTGTTGAAAGAATTGGTGGCAAAGTGCAAAGACAAAACAACAACAAAATATTCAAAAAATTAAGCAATGACAAAGTTAGTTGATAAGCATCCTGGTTATGTAGTGGTTGAAGGCCCCATTGGTGTAGGCAAAACTAGTCTGGCACGTCGTCTGGCCGATTCTTTTAATAGTGAACTGTTGCTGGAAGGCGCAGAAGAAAATCCATTTCTGGAACGTTTTTATCGTGATCCAAAAAATGCAGCCTTGCCAACACAATTATTTTTCCTGTTTCAGCGTGCGCGCCAGTTACAGGATATGCGTCAGTCGGATATGTTTCGCCCAGTGCGAGTAGCCGATTTCCTGATTGAAAAGGATCGCATGTTTGCCCAGATAACACTTGATCAAAATGAACTGGAACTCTATGACCAGATTTATGAAAAAATGACACTGGATGCACCCGTTCCGGATTTGGTTATTTACTTACAAGCACCAGTGGATGTTTTGCAGGAACGCATTACAAAACGGGGAATTACATATGAACAACATATGCAGGATAATTATCTGGAACGTATTGCCAACGCTTATATGGAATTCTTTTATCACTACAGTTCATCACCGCTGTTGATTGTAAATGCAACCGAGATTGATTTAGCCAGTAACGAACAGGATTATAATAATTTGCTAGAGCAGGTTTGTAATATAAAGAGTGGTCGTCATTACTTTAACCCGATGCCAATCGCATTATAGATTTCTCCAGTACCTTCTGAGACACAGCGATGCCAGATAAAAAAATCACACTTACCACACTACGCAATATGAAACAGGCAGGTGAAAAGTTTGCCTGCCTGACAGCCTATGATGCGACATTTGCTCGCCTGCTGGATGATGCCGGTGTTGAAGTAGTACTGGTGGGTGATTCACTCGGTATGGTCGTGCAAGGACAGGAAAGCACATTGCCAGTTACGATTGATGAGATGATTTACCATACACACAATGTGAGTCGTGGTTGTCCGAATTCACTGGTATTGGCAGATATGTCCTTCATGAGTTATGCCACACCGGAACAGGCGTTAATCAATGCAGGTCGCCTTATGGCTGAAGGCCATGCCCATGCGGTAAAGCTGGAAGGTGGTGCCGTCATGGTTGATACTGTCAAACAACTGACTACACATGGTATTCCAGTTTGTGCACATCTGGGTTTGTTACCGCAATCAGTCAACAAACTCGGTGGTTATCGCGTGCAGGGCAAAGATGAAGATGCCGCCAAAATAATCTTGCAGGATTCATTGGCCATGCAGGAAGCGGGTGCAGATATATTACTGTATGAATGTATTCCTTCAACCCTGGCCGCAGAGATCACAAGTAAAGTAGATATTCCTGTCGTCGGTATTGGTGCCGGCCCTGATTGTGATGCGCAGGTATTGGTACTGCATGACATGCTCGGCATTACTCCAGGCAAGCGGCCCAAATTCTCCAAAAACTTCATGGAAGGAGCGGGCAGTATCCAGCAGGCGGTTGAAAGTTATGTGAAAGAAGTGAAGGCGGGGACTTTCCCTGGTCCAGAACACAGTTTTTCCTGATTGGTTGTTATTTTCAAAACAACTATTATTCAACCAATGAAAGTCATAACTACAAAAAATGAGATGAAAGCATTATCCGATTCCTTCCATCAACGGGATGAACATATCGCCTTTGTACCCACCATGGGGAACTTGCACCCCGGCCATATGCAGTTGGTAGAAAAAGCAGAAACGTTAGCGCCAAAAACAATAGCCAGTATTTTTGTAAACCCGTTACAGTTTGGTCAAAACGAAGATCTGGATTCCTACCCGCGCACAATGGAACGCGATCAACAATTACTGGAACTCGGCGATGTCGATATCCTGTTTTCACCAACACGTGAAGAAATCTACCCAGATGAAACATCAAACAAGGAAGTCATTGAATTTCCGGGTTTGAGTGATGTGTTATGTGGTGCATCTCGTCCCGGACATTTTTCCGGTGTCGCTGTTGTGGTTAAACATTTATTTGAAACTGTGCAACCGGATGTCGCCGTCTTTGGTGAAAAGGATTATCAGCAAGTGCTGGTAATTAAAAAACTGGTACAAGAATACAAACTACCGGTCGAAATTGTCACCGTACCAACCCAGCGTGAAACTGACGGTCTGGCCATGAGTTCACGCAATGGTTATTTATCAGAACAAGAACGACAAACAGCGCCGCTGTTATACCAGACATTGTGTCAGGCACGTGATCAGGTAAAGGCTAAAGCAGGTTGTTTTTCTGCAATTGAACAGCAGGCCAGCGAGGTATTAACCAAAGCCGGATTTAAACCAGATTACTTCTCAATTCGTCATGCAGATGATTTAAGTGAGCCAAATGAGGGTGAAACCCGTCTGGTCATCCTTGCCGCCGCCTGGCTGGGAAAACCCCGCCTTATCGATAACATACTGATATAAAACAGATAATCTTTGTTTTGCTTTGTTTATAACAATAAATCAAGGGTTTACCACATTGTTTAGATTTGAAGCAAATACTATAAATATAGATAATATGCACCCCGTAATCTGGATAAGGAAATAACTTGCATGCAAGTCACCATGCTCAAATCAAAATTGCATCGCGCCACAGTCACACACTCCGAACTGGAGTATGAGGGTTCCTGTGCGATCGATGGCAAGCTATTGGAAATGGCGGGCATTAATGAATACGAGCAAATCCAGATCTACGACGTCACCAATGGTGAACGTTTCACTACCTATGCAATTCGTGCAGAAGATGGTTCCGGTATTATTTCCGTGAACGGTGCCGCCGCGCACAAGGTTGATGTAGGCGACAAGGTGATCATCTGTACTTACGTTTCATTGAACCAGCAAGAACTGGCGAGTTTCAAACCTGTGCTGGTTTATTTTGATGATGAGAATAATGTGACGCATTGTCGGAATACGATTCCGGTGCAGGTTGCTTAATCTTTTCGTTATATCTAAATTTTCTCGTCATACCGGCGAAGGTTCCCTTTTATTGTCATTCCCGCGAAGGCGGGAATCCATAATGAATATCCTTATATGTCGCTAACGCGACGGTTCTAATGCGGGGATTCGCCCCCGCGCGACGAAATACTTTTCTCTTGCTTGTCCAAGAGAAAAGTATTCAAAAGAGAAAGACACCCAACGTCACAGAAAGC
>DAOVJZ010000002.1 GCA_030632035.1 Granulosicoccaceae bacterium
CTGCTCTATATCTCGCTGGAGTCCAAACGAGCCCCTTTAGAAAAGCAGGCCATGGTCAGGCGTATGGGGATTGGTATTGCGGTGGCGTTGCGTATTTTGCTTCTGTTTGGACTGATGGAAGTGATTTCTTATTTTCAGGAGCCAGTCCTTGATATTCATCTGGTTGGTTATATAGAAAGTACATTTAATCTTCACAGTTTGATTGTATTACTTGGCGGTGTATTTATTTTATATACTGCGACCAAGGAAATTTTTCATATGCTGAGTCTGGATGATTTCGATCAGGAGCAACGTTCGAACAAATCAACCGGTATGGTGATTTTATGGATTGTCTCCATGAATGTCGTGTTTTCATTTGATTCTATCCTGAGTGCGATGGCATTGAGTGATGTGTTCTGGATTATGACAACCGCCATTTTAATTGGTGGTGCATTAATGATTTGGCTGGCGGATCATGTTTCTGCTTTTTTAGAGAAGAACCGCATGTATGAGGTGTTGGGTTTGTTTATTCTGTTTGTTGTTGGCATCATGTTATTAAGTGAAGGCGGGCATCTTGCACACCTGAAACTATTTGGAAATGAAGTGATTGCCATGAGTAAGACAACATTTTATTTTGTAATCAGCGTGCTGGTGTTGACCGATATAGTACAGACTCGATATCAGAAAAAATTATTGAAAATGCGGAGACGGAACTAGTATGGATTTATTGACACAAGGTCTGTTGGGTGCCACCGTGGCACAGACCGGGGCAAAACAAAACGAAACCCGTATTGCTGCAATTGTGGGTTTTGCGTCAGGCTTGTTGGCTGATGCCGATGTACTGATTCAATCATCCAGCGATCCTATGCTCACGATTGAGTATCACCGCCATTTTACCCATTCAATATTTTTTATCCCTTTCGGGGCCTTGCTGGCGGCATTTATTTTATGGCCGTTCATGAAGAACAAGTTGTCGTTCAAGCGTCTCTATACATTTTCCTTGCTGGGTTATTTGTTAAGTGGGTTTCTGGATGCGTGTACCAATTATGGAACACATTTATTATGGCCACTCATGCAGGAACGGGTCGCGTTTAATATTATTTCCATTATTGATCCGGTGTTCACATTGGCACTGCTCATCGCTGTCGTGTTATCAATAAAAAGAAAACTTCCAACACCTGCGCGTATGGGGCTGTTGTTTGCCGGACTTTATATGCTGGTTGGGTGGACGCAACATGAGCGCGCATGGGATGTATTGCAAGTGGCGGCCAAAGAGCGTGGTCATGTTATTGAAAGAGGGCTTGTTAAACCCACGCTGGGGAATGTGCTGGCATGGCGCTCTGTTTACCAATATAAAGATAATCTGTATATAGATGGCGTGCGTGTTGGCTTGTTTGATGAACCCAAATTTTACACGGGTGAATCTGTTGAACTCTTTAACCCCGAACAAGACTTTAAATATATGCCTCGGGAACTGGCCTTATATAAAGACATAGAACGCTTTGTTGCATTCTCTGATGGTTATGTTTCCATTCATCCCGAGACACCCCATATATTGGGTGACATGCGTTATGCGAGCAAACCGTTGGGGGTTAAACCACTGTGGGGTATTGAAATGGATCTGCGTAACCCGCAGTACCATGCAAAATATAAATTCTATCGTGACTTGTCCAAAGAAAACCGCCAACAGTATTTTGATATGCTGTTAGGCAGGGAGCTGAAGGCTGAATAAGCTATAAGGCAGGATCGCCTTCAGCAAGTTCTTTCAGGTTTTTCAAAATCATATAAGGCAATACACGCTGGATAATATTGACTATCCAGATGGGCACCCAGCCTTTGGGATCGGCATGGAAAATAAGTTCTACATTGGTCTTCCCATTATCAAGCGCAGTTAGGGTGTAATAGCTTTCGATTAATTGCGCACGCACCATCTCATTTTGTTCCGGCATCAGATTGCTGGGTTCTGAAATCATACTGTAAGTCACCTGATGCTCATTTTTTTTGAATAAGGTAATGCGATAGACAAAATCCCGGTCAGATGCAGGCCATGGCCCATAGAAAATACTGTATTCCATTTTTTCAGTGGGGGAGAGTTTTTGCAGTATTCTGGATTCGTTCAGGAAGGGTACCCAGTTAACCCGGCCATTTACATCATCAAGGATTTTCTGAATGTCTGCCAGAGATGCCTCAATGAGTACCTGCGTTTTTACTTTTACAATTTGAGTTGTCTCAGTCTCACTGATGTAAACGGTGACTCCATCACTTTCATTGACCTTTTCCCAGTTGTGTATGGATAATAATTTTTCTGTTATCCCAAAGGGTGAATAAGCAAATATCAGAGTGGCAAAAGTGATTGAAAATAACTGTTTCATTTCTTCAGAGGAATGGTTTTATAGAGAAACTAATTCTATTGGGGCCCCATGAACAATGCTATGTCCTGAACAAATATGATAAAGACGCCGCCGTTAGTATGTGAAAAAAATTATTGTAGCCTGATTAAATAAGGGTATTCCATAGTATCTGCTTCATCAGCGTATCGGTTTCTTCGATACGCTGGGCGAGCAGGCAAGCAATTCGTTGCATTACCAGAAAACCGACTTCCGGATTTTTATCAAGAAAATTCATTAAGCCAAGTCCATCGATCCGGATAGCATCGACAGAACCTTTACAACGAACAGAGGCAGTGCGTTTATGTTCCGATAGCCAACTGACCTCGCCAAATATTTCCTTATCTTCCCTTGATAGCACGACTTCGTGACTGAGTATGGAGCTGTCACTTGATACGATTTCAACATTACCGGAAATGAGCAGGTATAAATCACGATCATCCTTGTTGCCTTCTTCAATCATGATATCGCCATCATCCAGATCGAGCTTTGTACAGAAGGGAAGAATGTCTTCAAGCTGGGTAAGACTCAGGTCTTTAAACAGGCTAAAATTATCAAGTTCTTCAATCATTTATACAGTCCACACATTATTGTCGTTCTGTTAATATGGATATAGTATAGAGCAAAATCTTTAAGGGGCAGGCCAATATGGAGTTGATTGATACCCATTGTCATCTGGATGTAGATGAGTTTGATGATGACCGCAATGAGGTATTGGCACGGTGTCGCGAGAAAGGAATACAACGTATTGTGATTCCAGCTATCGACCGTGACGGTTGGGATAACCTGTTGGCATTGTGTGCTCGTGAAAGAGGGTTATATCCAGCTTTGGGATTACACCCGATGTTCATAGATAAACACACTGACCATGATCGTGCTGATCTGGAAAAATATATAGAAAGCACCAACCTGGTAGCCGTTGGGGAAATAGGACTGGATTTCTTTATCAAGGAACTGGATCAGGTTCGTCAAAAAAACCTGTTTGATAAACAGTTGTCGATAGCTCGAAATGCAGACTTGCCTGTATTGCTACATGTACGTAAGGCCCATGATGACACTTTATCGGCTATTAAAAAGGCCAGGGTACAAGGTGGTATTGCTCATGCATTTAATGGCAGCCTGCAACAGGCAGAACAATATATTGAACTGGGTTTTAAACTCGGTTTTGGTGGCACGATGACTTATGAGAAAGCAAGCAAGATCAGAAAACTGGCCAAAGAGTTGCCACTGGAAAGTATTGTGCTGGAAACGGATGCACCGGACATGGTGGTTGAAGGACATAAAGATGAGCGCAACAGTCCGGAATATTTGATGGATTGTCTAAATGCATTGGCAGAAATACGAGATGAGTCACCTGAGCATATTGCCGAACAAACCACAAAAAATGCCTGTGAAGTATTAAACCTTCCCTGTAATTAAAAATGTCCAAAACAGATTACCAAAAAAGATTTGATGGTTTAAAACGACTTTATGGTGATGATGCCTTCAAGTTGTTTAAAAAACTTCACATTGCCGTAGTCGGTATTGGTGGTGTCGGCTCATGGGCAGCAGAATCGCTGGCGCGTTCCGGTATTGGTGAAATCACATTGATTGACTATGATGAAATTGCGATCAGCAATATGAATCGTCAGATCCATGCACTGGATTCCTCTATTGGAACAAAAAAAATAAAACACATGGAAGATCGCATTCATCAGATCAATCCTGCATGCAAAGTAAACATGATTGATGATTTTGTGAATATGGATAATATGAAGGAATACATGTCACCAAATTATGATTATGTGATTGATGCCATTGATAGTATTAAATTCAAGGCGTATATGATTTATTACTGCAAACGTAACAAGATCCCGATTATCACAACAGGTGGTGCTGGTGGGCTGACCGATCCCACCATGATTCAGATAAAGGATTTATCACGCACTTATAATGATGCATTGGCCGCCTGTGTGCGCAAACAATTGCGTGATGATTATAATTTCTCTAAAAACACCAAACGTTATTTTGGAATAGAATGCGTATTCTCAAGTCAGCAGCCGGTGTACCCGAAAGAAGATGGCACAGTCAGTCATGAAAAACCGGGTATACATGGTGTGAACCTGGATTGCAGTTTTGGTTATGGTGCTTCAGTGAATGTGACTGCTACGTTTGGATTTGTGGTGGTATCAAGGGTGATGGCTAGAATTATCAAGAAATTATCAAGTTAGTTTTGATTTAAATAGCTTATGTAGTTCATGCTCAAATAATTTTAATACCTCTTCGTTTTGTTTTTTGCTCAGTTTTGTAAAATAGGCATGCTTTTTTATTGGTTCACCTTCAATCCACGCTATTAGCTTATCAGGGTCAAGATAACTGAGATGATGCTTGTTTTCATCTTCAACCCGTAGCCAAACCCCACCTTTTTTTCTGGCTTGACGAACATTTGAGATCATTTGTTCAGAAAGAATAGCAAGCGAGACCATATCATCAGAAAGAATCGAAATAGAGAAATCGCCCATAACCAAGACCTCTTCCTTTAGCCCTATAATACATAAGTGTATTAGGGTGTTTGGGTCAATACAAGCTGGGAAGGAAAATTTAAGAGCGTTATTAAATCGTATAGAACGGTCACTTAAGGGCAGGGTGGCTTGATAGGTGAAGTGTAAAATATTGCATAATTTACCCTGAAAAGTGTCACTTTTCTTTACAGAAATCAGATGTTAATAATCTTGTTTTTGAATAATTCAAGTTAAAACAGTGACTTATAATGCTGGTATGGATTTTGCTTATATAATCAATAAATTATTGGTAAATATCTAAAGAGAAATAACAAATGAAAATCTGGAAAACAGCCTTAGCCGCCATTGTTTTAGTTTTATCAACGAGTGTAAATGCATCGATTGTGCGTATGGAGACTACGTTGGGTTCTATCGATATAGAACTTTTTGATAATGATGCCCCCGTGACCGTTGGGAACTTCATGAATTATGTAAATGATGGTGACTACAACAATAGTTTTTTTCACCGTAGTGTACCGGGCTTCATTCTCCAGGGGGGAGGTTTTAGCTACCAGAGCAATGCATTTTCATATGTACCAGCAGATGCACCCATTGTTAATGAGTTCGACGCATCTCGTTCCAATATCCGGGGTACATTGGCAATGGCTAAGGTGGGCAGTGATCCAGATAGTGCCACTAATCAGTGGTTTTTCAATCTCGCTGACAATTCTGCCAACCTTGATTACCAAAATGGAGGTTTTACCGTTTTTGGTCAGGTGATTGGCAATGGTATGGATGTAGTTGATGCAATAGCTGCGTTGGATATATGGAGCATTAATAGCATTCATTCAGCATTTACTGATGTCCCGTTAAACGGTTATGTTTATCCAGACGCATTTATCCCTGATGAACACCTTGTGTTTGTAAACCAAGTCACGGTAGTACCTGTGCCAACTGCAGTATGGTTGTTTGGTTCAGGTCTGATTGGCTTGGTAGGGTTTGCCAAGCGCAAGAGAAATAACGCATAATACAAAGGTAGTGTTTAGGTTTTAAGTTTTAGTGTTTAGTTAAATCCCCGGGTTCTGTATAACAGGATCCGGGTTTTTTATTTTCGCCCTTCGACAAGCTCAGGGTGAACGGAAGCTTTTCTCGCTTTTAACTCAATATTAAGAATTCAAAATTAAAAACTGATTTTTAATGGTGCCGAGAAGAGGACTTGAACCTCCACGACCTTACGGCCACTAGCACCTGAAGCTAGCGCGTCTACCAATTCCGCCACCTCGGCATGATGACTCGGCCAGCAAACTGACCGGTTTGGAGGCGCGACTTTACCGGTAGGGGCATTTTTTGTCAATCCGGTGTATCATTCTGTCCTTATAATTCAATCCGTTAGCGAAATTCCCAAGAATGGCACGTAAAAAAAGCAGTAAAAAATCCAGAAAAGACCCCTATGCTGAGCGTGAAGCACAGAAATATGCACGCCCAGTGCCTAGCCGTGAACTGATCATGGAGTTGTTGGCCGAGCATGGTGAGCCGATGCCATTTCGCAAAATTGCCAAAGCGCTGGATGTGGATGATGAGCTCGATCAGGAATCCCTGCGTCGTCGGTTAAGGGCCATGGAACGTGATGGTCAGCTCATGCGTAATCGTCGTGAAGGGTTTGGCCTGATTGAAAAAATGGATTTGGTCAAAGGGCGAGTGATTGGTCACCCTGATGGATTTGGTTTTTTGCGACCGGAAGAAGGGGGGGATGACTTGTTTATGTCAGCCCGCCAGATGCGTGGTTTGTTACATGATGATCGTATTGTGGCGCGCGTTTCCGGTATCGACCGGCGTGGACGCAAGGAAGGTGCGGTCGTCAATGTGCTTGAACGTGCCAATCACAATGTGGTGGGGCGTTTCTTTATAGAAGGTAATGTGGGGTATGTTGTCCCCAGCAACAAACGCCTTAATCAGGATATTATTGTACCTGCCGATCAGCAGGCAGGTGCAAAGCATGAACAGATTGTTGAAGTGCATATTGATGCCCAGCCCACGTTCCGTTCACAGCCAAGCGGACATATTACTGAAATCCTGGGTGATCATATGGCACCGGGAATGGAAATTGATATTGCCATTCGTTCGTTCGAACTGCCACAGGAATGGTCAGAAGAAGTCAAAAAGGCCGTTAAGGAACTTCCAGTAAAAGTACTGGATAAAGACAAAAAAGGACGCGAGGATATTCGTGATCTGCCATTGGTTACAATCGATGGCGAAGATGCACGTGATTTTGATGACGCCGTATTTTGTGAAAAGCAGGGCAAGGGCTGGCGCTTATTGGTTGCGATTGCAGATGTATCTCACTATGTAAAATCCGATACGGCACTTGATGCCTCTGCCATTGAACGTGGCACTTCAGTTTATTTTCCAGAACGGGTAATCCCGATGTTACCGGAAGAATTATCCAACGGACTTTGCTCGTTAAAACCTGAAGTTGATCGCCTTTGTATGGTCTGTGAAATGTCTATTGATCAGTTCGGCAAAGTAAAACAGCACCGTTTCTTTGAAGGGATCATGTATTCTCATGCGCGATTGACATATAACGAAGTCGGTGCGATTTTGCAGGAAGATGACAAGGCGCTGAAGAAAAAATACAAAGCCCTCGTGCCCCATCTGGAAGAGTTGTATGCGCTTTATAATGTTTTCCGTGAACAACGTACGAAGCGTGGTTCAATTGATTTTGAAACAACAGAAACACGCATCGTATTTGGTGAAGACAGGAAGATTGAAAAGATTGTTCCGACTGAAAGAAATGATGCACATAAATTGATTGAAGAGTGCATGATTGCGGCTAATGTGGCAGCAGCAGAATTTTTACTGGATAACGAGATCGCAACACTTTATCGTGTTCATGAATTACCACAGACAGATAAATTATCCGGGCTTAGAGAGTTTCTCGGTGAACTGGGTTTGCGTCTCGAAGGTGGTGATGAACCGGAACCCAAACACTACAGTAAGGTACTGGATTCAATTCAGGAACGGCCTGACTTTCATTTAATCCAGACTGTTTTATTACGCAGTATGAGTCAGGCAGTTTATCAGCCGGAAAATGACGGACATTTTGGTTTGGCGCTGGAAGCCTATGCGCATTTTACTTCACCGATACGGCGTTTCCCTGATCTATTAGTGCATCGCGCTATTCGTCACCTCCTGTCTAAAAAGAGTGTGGCCTCATTCCGTTACGGTAAAGTCGATATGGAATCTTTTGGCGAACATTGTTCCATGACCAGTCGTCGCGCTGATGAAGCGACAATGGATGCCGTTGCCTGGCTCAAGTGTGAATACATGATGGACAAGGTGGGTGAAATATTTGAAGGTACCATCAGTGCGGTCACCAGCTTTGGTCTATTCGTAGAGCTGGATGAAATTTATGTCGAAGGGCTGGTGCATGTGACTGGATTGAAAAATGATTATTACCACTTTGATCCTGTTAAACATCGTTTGACGGGTGAACGCATGGGTAAAATCTATCGTCTGGCAGATAGAATACAAGTGAAGGTGATGCGAGTCGATCTGGATGAACGCAAGATTGATTTTGAATTGGCAGAATAGATGAAAAAAAATCTTGTCTACGGACTTCATTCTGTTTTAGCAGTACTGGATCGCGATAGTTCACAGGTAAAGGAATTGTGGGTAGATACTTCGCGCAAGGACAAACGCATTCAGCGAATTATGGATAAAGCCGGTGGCTTGAGTATTCATAAAGTATCGCGTGATGATCTGGATGTATTGGCGGGTGGTGGAAATCATCAAGGCGTCATTGCCCACGTTGCCGATAATAAAAAGCTGCGCTCTGAAGATGATTTGCCACGACTGATTGCAGAAAAGGGTGATGACACATTGTTGCTTATCCTTGATGGTGTGCAGGATCCGCATAATCTGGGTGCCTGTCTGCGTTCAGCCGATGGGGCCGGGGTCGATGCTGTGATTGTTCCCCGTAATAAAGTAGCCTCGCTGACCCCGGTGGTACACAAGGTTGCCTGTGGTGCGGCTGAGACCATGCCTTTTATTATGGTTACCAATCTGGCCCGTACCCTGCGTATGCTTAAGGATGAAGGGGTCTGGCTGGTAGGCGCTGATGGAAATGCCAAAACCAGCCTGTATGAGATTGATCTGACGGGGCCGCTGGCCATGATCCTGGGTGGAGAGGGCAAGGGCCTACGCCGTCTGACCCGTGAACAGTGCGATTATCTGGCCTATTTACCCATGGCAGGCAGTGTGGAGAGCCTGAATGTGTCGGTGGCAACAGGGATCAGCTTGTTCGAAGTCGTCCGACAAAGAGGGCAGTAGGAGCGGTCTTTTGCTGCGATTTCACCCGATATAGATTTTTCGTGGCCACAAAGACCGCTTTACCCCTGACTTCGTTGCTAAATCACCCCTTTTCCCGTAAAATGCCGCCCAATTCGATGGTCTGACTATCGAACCCTTGCTCCACTGCTAGCCAATCGGCTTTGACGGGGGGCTGTTGAAACCAAAAGGAGTATTAAATGAGACACTACGAAGTTGTGTTTCTGGTCCATCCTGATCAGAGCGAACAAGTTCCTGCCATGGTCGATCGTTATAAAGCGATGATCGAAGCAGCCAACGGCGCAATCCATCGTCTTGAAGACTGGGGTCGTCGTCAATTGGCTTATCCCATTAATAAAATCCACAAGGCCCATTATGTTCTGATGAATATCGAATGTGGTCAGGAAGTACTTAACGAACTCGAAAGCGCCTTCCGTTTTAACGATGCTGTTATTCGCAATCTGGTGATTCGTCGTGACGAACCCATTATTGATATGTCGCCAATGGCAAAAGCCAAGGCCAAGGAAGACAGTGAGAAGAGCAGTCGTGGAAGTCGTGACTTCAGTAATAATGCAGAAGCTGCTGCTCCAGTAACTGAAGCTGCTACTCCAGCAACTGAAGCTGCTGCTCCAGCAACTGAAGCTGCTGCTCCAGCAACTGAAGCTGCTACAGAAGAAAGTGCGCCGCCAGCCGTTGACGCTGAAGAAGGCGGTTCAGAAGAAGCACCTGCTGAATAAAGTTCACTTTGTGGATTAACAGATTAATTAAATAGAACGAGGTAGACCATGTCCCGTTATTTTAGACGTAAAAAGTTTTGCCGTTTCACTGCTGAAGGTATAACCCATGTAGATTACAAAGACTTGGGTATTTTGAAAAACTATGTTGCCGAGAATGGCAAGATTGTTCCAAGTCGTGTTACTGGCACCAAGGCGCGTTACCAGCGTCAATTAACCACTGCTATCAAACGTGCGCGTTATCTGGCTTTAGTGCCTTACTGTGACGCACACGATAATTAATAGCACTGGTAAAATCGTTATTTAACTAAAGAAGATAACTTTCGCCATGCGTGGTTATGCGGCCTATATCATGCGAGGACGACTGCAAGCCATTGCATTGATTGCAATGACCGCATTCGTAGGGCTGTTTATCAGTCCGGTCAGTTATCTTGCAGGTGCCGCCGTCGCACTGGTGACATTGCGACTCGGTGCAAAAGAAGGATTAATTATAGTTGCCGGAAGTGCGGTTGGTGTTGCACTGATGGGGATGCTGGGAAGCGGTGATCCTGCTCATGGATTGGTACACATGCTGATGCTGGGTGTGCCGGTTCTGGTGATGGCACAGGTGTTAAGACAAACCGTATCATTACCCCTGACTTTCCAGGCTGTTGCTCTGGTCGCGGTTGTGATGGTATTGGTAATGCAACTTTTTGGGCAAGGCTGGATAGATGAATGGCGTGTCCAGTTTGAAAAGATAATCAGTCATGCACTGGAAGCGGCAAGCAAACAGTCAGGGAATGGAATAAATCAGGCAGACTTGCAAGAAGTGATACAACTGCTTGGTGAAAGGGTGTCAGGTATCCTGGGTGCCGTTTTTGTTTTCAGTCAATTGGTGATGTTGATCATCGCAAGAAACTGGCAGGCAACATTGTACAATCCGGGCGGCTTCGCGCAGGAGTTCCAGGGGTTGAAACTGGGTAGGACAGCGGCCTATGTATCGCTGGCAGTGATGTTGGCAGGCACAATACCGGGAAGCACCGGAGACATTTTCTCCAACATGCTGGGCATTGTAATGGTTTTGTATTTGATACAGTTTTTAGCAATTGCACATACGGTGATTGCGCGTGTTGCCAAGGGCAAAGGTTGGTTGGCAACATTGTATATTTTGGTAGTAATAGGGTTGTTTGCATTTCCACCGTTATTGATGGTGATGGTACTGGTTGGGTTTGCAGACACATGGGTGAATTTTCGTAGTCATATTACGAAACAAGCCTGAGAATAGAGAAGATCATATTTTAAAGAGGTGCTAGCGATGGAAGTAATACTTCTGGAGAAAGTAGGTAACCTGGGTAGTCTGGGTGACAAGGTCAAGGTTAAGGCGGGTTACGGACGTAACTTTCTGATCCCCGGTGGCAAGGCATTACCTGCAACCGAAGATAACCTTAAAGATTTGGAAGCACGTCGTGCAGAACTGGAAAAGGCAGCAGCAGAAACATTGGCTGCAGCACAGGCGCGTGCAGACAAGGTTAATGCATTGGGTTCAGTGACAATCACTACCAAGGTAGGTGAGGAAGGCAAACTGTTCGGCTCAATTGGTACAACTGATATCGTCGATGCAATGACAGCGGCTGGTGTTGAAATTACCAAGAACGAAGTTCGACTGCCTGAAGGCCCGATTCGCCATATTGGTGAAACCGAGCTTACCATCCACCTGCATAGTGACGTGAATGCAACCATTAACGTCAAGGTTGAAGCAGAAGAATAAGCCTCTCGTTATGTTATTCCCCGGTCCTTACCGGGGAATAAGCCCACATCTCTCATCAGGATGACGAGCCCTCACTTGATCTTTGATTTTACAATGTATTTTCTTCAGTCGGAAATACGCATGGTTATTCCGCTCCCTCAGAAAATCCATTGTAAAATCAAATCTCTGCGTGATCATCTCGCCCCCTGATGAGAGATGTGGGCACTAACCAAGACAAGCATTTAGCCCCAGAGTTTATGGTGGTGTTGTTCTGTGACCATCTGATCTAAGATAGACTCGTGGGACCGTCTTTCGGACGGACAATTCTAACAATAATAAAGAGAACAACACGGCAAATGCAGGAAACCGCCTCTCCTTATCAAACATCTGATCGAGCGACAGAATCGCTCAAGATTCCGCCGCATTCTATTGAAGCGGAACAATCCGTACTGGGTGGCCTGGTGCTGGATAATCAGACGTGGGAACAAATCTCTGATGTAGTTAGCGAAGACGATTTTTATCGTGCCGATCATCGTACAATTTTCCGTGGTATATCAGCACTCCTGAATGCGGATTCTCCTTGTGACATCGTGACATTGTCCGAATGGCTTGAAAATAATAACGAAGTCGATCGTGCCGGTGGACTGGCTTATATTGCGACTTTGGCACACAACACACCGAGTGCCGCCAATATCCGTTCCTATGCCAATATCGTGCGTGAGCGTTCCATTCTCAGGCAATTGATCAGTGTTGGTGCTGAAATCACCAGCAGTGGATTCAAGACAGAAGGTCGCAGTGCAGCTGAAATTCTGGATGAGGCTGAAAAGCAGGTTTTCCAGATTGCCGAACATCGTGCGCGTGGACAAAAAGGTTTTTCCAAAGTCAGCGACCTGTTATCTACCGTCGTTGATCGTATTGATGAATTACATGCGCGTGGTGATCATATTACCGGCGTGCCTACCGGCTTCAAGGATTTTGATGAACTGACTTCGGGTTTACAGCCCTCTGATTTGATAATTGTTGCCGGTCGACCTTCAATGGGTAAAACGGCATTTGCATTGAATATTGGACAGTATGCAGCGTTCAAAACAAATACACCGGTTGCCATCTTTAGTATGGAAATGCCGAGTGAACAACTGGTTATGCGTTTGTTGGCATCACATGGTATTAACCAGCAGCGCTTGCGTACCGGGCGTTTGACGGATGAAGACTGGACCAAAATGACATCGGCACTTTCCATTCTGGAAAATATGCCCATCTATATTGATGATACACCCGCACTGACGCCTTCAGATTTACGCACGCGTGCACGACGCATTAAACGTGCCAATGGTGATCTGGGTCTGATCCTGATTGATTACCTGCAATTGATGCATGTTGGTGGCAGTACTGAAAACCGCGCAACCGAAATTTCTCAAATTTCACGCGAACTCAAGGCACTGGCCAAGGAACTGAATGTGCCGGTGATTGCACTTTCCCAGCTCAACCGCAGTGTGGAACAACGACCTGACAAACGACCTGTGATGTCAGACTTGCGTGAATCCGGTGCGATTGAGCAGGATGCCGATATGATTTCATTTATTTATCGTGAAGAAGTCTATGATCCGGAAACACCGCGCAAAGGAATTGCCGACATCATTATTGCCAAGCAACGTAATGGACCTATTGGTGATATTCAGCTTACCTTCCTGGGCAAGTACACACGATTCGAAAACTATATTCCCGAAGCGATTGATTATGGGAACTTTGGCGGTTGACGCAAGTGTCGTCGGTTCAACAGATCACCGCGCGTGCTCAGGCACATATCGATCTTTCTGCCCTGCAACATAATCTACAACGCGTAAAACAAATCGCACCTGATAGCCGTGTGATGGCTGTCATTAAATCCAATGCCTATGGCCATGGTACGTTACAAGTAGCACGTGCCTTATCAGCGGTGGATGCCTTTGGTGTCGCATTACTGGACGAGGGTATCGCCCTGCGCGGTATCGGATTTAGTCAGGAAATTGTTTTACTTTCCGGTTTTGTCACAAAAGAAGAACTGGTTGCGGCCGCACATTATGAATTGAGTGTTGTTGTACATAATACACATCAGATCGATGTGTTGCTTGATACCGAGCTGGAACAATCCGTTAATGTCTGGTTCAAGATCGACACAGGCATGCACCGTCTCGGGTTTGCGCCCGAAATGGTAGAAGACACACTAAAAAAATTGGCCATTTGCAAACATATAAAACACCCCATACGTTTTATGACTCATCTTGCCAATGCCGACGATCAGAACAACAGCACTACCAATGAACAGCTCGCATTGTTTGATAAAACGCTGGATGGCATCAAGGGTGAGCAGAGTATAGCCAACTCCGGTGGAGTCCTTGGCTGGCCAACATCGCACCGTGACTGGGTGCGCCCGGGTATCATGCTTTATGGTGTTTCACCCTTTAATAACCAGACCGGCATTGATAATGATCTGAAACCAGCCATGACCTTGAGTGCACGCCTCATAGCGGTGAGTCAACATAAAAAGGGTGACAAGGTGGGTTATGGCTCAACATGGGAATGCCCGGAAGATATGTCGGTAGGTGTTGTTGGTATCGGTTATGGTGATGGTTACCCACGTCATGCACCAACAGATACCCCCGTATTGGTTAATGGCAAACGTGTCTCTTTGGTTGGTCGTGTCTCTATGGATATGATCTGCGTTGATTTACGCTCCCAACCCGATGCCAAACCCGGCGATAAAGTGGTGTTGTGGGGCGAAGGTTTGCCCGTTGATGAAATTGCGGACAAGGCGGGCACCATTGGCTACGAATTATTGTGCGGTGTGACCACGCGTGTAAACAAGACTTATTCAGAATGAGTAAACAAAAAATTATTTACAGTTGTACCGAATGCGGTGCCGAAGCCTCCAAGTGGGCAGGGCAGTGTTTTGACTGCGGCGGCTGGAATACGCTGGTTGAAGCGATTAGCGAACCCAAAAAGACCGGTCGCCATGCCAGCTTTTCTGAAAAGGCCATGGCACTCAAGACCTGGTCCATGACAGAAGTCGAGACGGGTGAGAAAGTACGTCGCAGTATTGGTATGACTGAATTGGATCGTGTGCTTGGTGGCGGACTGGTGCAAGGCTCGGTTGTACTCATCGGTGGTGATCCAGGTATTGGTAAATCTACCTTACTGTTACAAGGCATGGTCAATCTTTGCCAGCAAACATCGGCCTTGTATGTCACCGGTGAAGAATCATTACAACAAGTCACAATGCGTGCACAACGAATGGATTTGACTGCACCTGAATTAAGACTGGTTGCTGAAACCAGTGTCGAACGTATTCTTGAAATCGCCGCAAGCGAATCGCCGCAAGTCATGGTGATTGATTCTATTCAAACGGTTTACACCGATGAACTTTCATCTGCGCCCGGTTCGGTTTCACAAGTGCGTGAATGTGCCGCCCGACTTGTAAGCTATGCCAAGCAAACCGGTACCGCCATGTTTCTGGTGGGCCATGTCACCAAAGAAGGTGCATTGGCTGGCCCGCGTGTACTGGAACATATGGTAGATACCGTATTGTATTTCGAAGGTGACAGCAGTAGCAGTTATCGCGTGATCCGTGCCAATAAAAATCGTTTTGGTGCAGTTAATGAACTTGGCATATTCGCAATGACAGAAAAAGGACTGCGTGAAGTTAAAAACCCGTCTGCTATTTTCCTGTCACGTCACGAAGAACCGGTTTCCGGTAGCGTAGTCATGGTTACACGTGAGGGCAGTCGTCCCATGCTGGTCGAAGTGCAGGCACTGGTTGATGAAAGCCATTCACCCAATTCAAGACGTGTAACATTAGGCTTTGATCAAAATCGACTCACCATGTTGTTAGCCGTACTGCATCGACACGGCGGTATTGCCATGTTTGATCAAGATGTGTTCGTAAATGTCGTGGGTGGTGTGCGTGTCACTGAAACTGCAATCGATCTCCCCGTCATACTTGCCGCACTATCCAGTATGCGCAACAAACCCCTACCCAATGATTTGGTTGTATTCGGTGAAGTCGGGCTCTCCGGTGAAGTGCGCCCGGTACAGGCTGGCCAGGAAAGACTGCATGAAGCCGCCAAACACGGATTCAAAAAAGCCATCATCCCAGCCGCAAATGCGCCAAAGAAAAAAATCGATGGTATGGAAGTGATTGCAGTGAACAGAATAAGTGAAGCGTTGGATGCTATCTAGCCTATAGGGGATAGATTATAGATATTATGAATGACCGCTTCCGAGCCAAAGCGGCTACTCATGGTATTAGCTGATAATGACTGCTGTTAGCCATGAGCAGACCCACATGGTTATTGGCTAAACGCAAGTACAGCCAAAACCAGTCATTAAGCGCTGACCTCCTAACAAGGCCTCTCCCGCAAATGGGGGTAAAAAACTCTATCATTACAGTCAAAAAATGTCAGGATTTTTTACACTTTCCCAATCAAGAATAAGTCTAATTTTTCCAACCAATTGAAAGTGCAGTCATTAATCAGTCTGGCATAATTATTGCTGGAATATAAAGATCATAAATGATTATCAAAAATGAGACTAATAGTTATGTTCCTCAATATCCATATCTTAAATAGAAGTATATTCAAACAGGCGATATATGTTTTACATATCTTCTCATTACTGTTAGCTAGTCACGCAGTAAATGCAGATTCACCTTTCCTCGTTAAAGACATTAACCAATTGATTATTTCAACTGGTGTTTCACCTCAAGATATTGGTAACGGTGGTGATGTTATTTATTTTGGAGGTAGTGTGTCCTCATCTCCACATGAGCTCTGGAAAAGTGACGGTACTTCTAACGGCACGATGATGGTCAAAGATATCAACCAATCTCTTGGACTTGGTTCAGGTTCGAATCCAAGTAACTTTCTTCATTTTGGTGATATTACTTTTTTTGAAGCTCAATCTGATGCGACTGGTAGAGAGATATGGGTGACCGATGGCACTGCTGAGGGTACCCACATAACAAAGGATATTAATACTGGCAGTAATTCATCTATACCAAGTTATCCTACTACTTCTTATTTAACGGCAACGAGTAACTTTGTTTATTTTCAAGCTGATGATGGTATTCATGGCACTGAGCTATGGAAATCGGATGGAACATTAGCCGGTACGCAAATGGTTATGGATATACATCCAGGCATTGTAAATGGCACACCAAATAGTGGTGGTGCAAGATACATGACGGCTGTTGGCGATACTATTTTCTTTGTTTCCAATAGTGTTAATGGATCAGAAATTTGGAAAAGTGACGGTACAGTTGCCGGCACAATCATGATTAAAGATATTGGTTATAAGAGCGCTAGTTCATCTCCTGCATACCTTGAAGCGGTAGGAAATATTGTTTATTTCTCAGCTAACGATGGTATTAATGGCGTTGAATTGTGGAAAACTGATGGTACTGATGCAGGTACAGTATTGGTCAAGGATATCAATGGCAACGCTTCATACTCAAGCCCGAGAAATTTAACAGCAGTTGGCAATGTACTTTATTTTGTCGCTGAGGATGGTGTAAATGGAAGAGAACTCTGGAAGAGTGATGGAACTGATGCTGGTACAACAATGGTTAAAGACATTGCCTTAGGATCTTCATTAATAAATGAATTAACTGCTTTAGGCAATACACTTTATTTTCGTGCAACTGATGGTGTAAACGGAACGGAACTCTGGAAGAGTGATGGTACTGATATTGGTACTGTGATGGTGAAAGACATTTCATCAGTGTCTTCATCTTCAGTTCCCTCAAGTTTAACAGTTGTGGGTAACACAATTTATTTTACAGCTGACGATGGTGTTCATGGTAGAGAGCTTTGGATTAGCGATGGTACGGATGTCGGCACGGTGCTTGTTAAAGATATTCAACCAGACGCACTAAGCGGAATCAACTCATCTTCTTACTACATGTCTTCTGCGTTGGGTATTTTATATTTTGCAGCAGATGATGGTGTGAATGGCCAGGAGCTATGGAAAACGGATGGTACTGATGCCGGTACTGTAATGGTAAAAAATATTATCTCAAAAACAGCTCATTCATATCCAGCCCAGTTCACAGAGCTAACAAGTCTTGATAATACTGTCTATTTTACTGCTGATGATGGAAATCTTGGAACAGAGTTGTGGAAAAGTGATGGTACGTTAGCGGGAACTCATATAGTAAAAGATATTGTTACAGGACCGAGCAGTCCTAACCTACAAAACCTAACGGTTACGTCTGTATTTTCTTCTTTTAATGCCTTGGTGTTTACCGCAGATGATGGTAGTGGAGATGCCTTATGGAAGAGTGATGGAACTGAAGCCAATACCATTAAAATTAAAAGTGATATTGACGCCAGCAATTTTACGAGTGTTAGGGATACTAATACTCTTTATTTTATCGGGAAAGAAAAGGTTAGTTCTACAGGCATAGAGCTTTGGAAAAGTAACGGTACCGATGCTGGGACAATTTTAGTTAAAGATATTAATTTAGGTGTTAATAATTCTTCTATACGAAACTTGACAGAGGCTGGAAGTTTACTTTTTTTTACAGCAGATGATGGTACGGCAGGAACTGCACTATGGAGAAGCGATGGTACTGTCGCAGGTACGGTCATGGTCAGAGATATCAATACCACGTCGACCACGGCATACAACACGATTACTGATTTAACACTGGTTGGAGATACACTATATTTTTCCGCATCAAATGGTGTTGACGGCGCTGAATTATGGAAGAGTGATGGTACATCATTTGGCACCGTGATGGTTCGAAATATTCAGGGTGGACCATCAGGATCTTCTCCTCAAGAGCTTGTAGAAATGAATGGCCTTTTATATTTTTCTGCTACAGATGGGGTGAATGGAGTTGAACTTTGGAAGAGTGATGGTACGGAAAAAGGCACCGTCATGGTTAAAGATATTGATGCTGATACTTCAAGTTCTACCCCAGTCCATTTAACCGTGATTGGAAACACGATTTTCTTTAGCGCTGATGATGGAGTTAACGGTAGAGAGCTATGGAAGAGCGATGGTACAACT
The DNA here is from genome assembly GCA_030632035.1 of Granulosicoccaceae bacterium. GTDB lineage: Bacteria > Pseudomonadota > Gammaproteobacteria > DAOVJZ01 > DAOVJZ01 > DAOVJZ01. The sequence continues at coordinate 18,680 of DAOVJZ010000002.1, forward strand.
GCCGGCACTACGATAGTTAAAAATATATATCCAGGTTCAGGAACATCTTATCCATTATATCTTACTGAGAAGGCTGGCTTATTATACTTTGTTGCAACAGATGATTCTAACGGGGCAGAGGTATGGCAAAGTGATGGTACCTGGGCTGGTACGACAATCACCGGCAATGTTATTCCTGGTGCTGGATCTGGAAACCCAATATTTCTAACAGCAGCGGGTAATCAATTATTCTTTCAAGCATTTGATGATCTGCATGGCGTAGAGCTATGGCATTTAGCATCACCTGTTGATACTGATGGTGACGGTTTAAGTGATGATTTGGAAGTATATATCGGTACAGATCCTGATCTTGTTGATAGTGATGGGGACGGTTTGTCTGACTATGAAGAAGTAAATTATGGTGGAGATGATACTGCATATTCTGTTGGCGTTGATACAGATCCTAATAACTCTGACACTGATGGCGATGGCGAATCAGATGGGCTTGAAGTGCAGTTCGGTAGTGATCCATTGGATGCTAATAGTTTAGTTCTTGGCAGCCTTTCAGTGATGGTGAGAGATATTACTTTAGGTGTTGGCGACTCTGCTATTACAAATTTAACTGAAGCTGGTGGTGTTTTATATTTCACGTTTGATGATGGTATTAACGGGTTAGAATTGTGGCGCGCAACAAGCTCGACTACTGGTGCTGAAATGCTAAAAGATATTCGCAAAGGTAGTAGCGGATCCTACCCAACAGAGTTAACGGCTGTGGGCAATATGCTATATTTTACTGCCAATGATCATGATCATGGTTATGAAATATGGAAAAGTGATGGTACTAAGGCCGGAACGGTAATTGCTAAAGATATTGTTTGGGGACCTGGACATTCTTACCCTCAATTATTAACCGCAGTTGGTAATGCCGTTTATTTTCGGGCATATGATGAATCAACAGGTATTGAACTATGGATGAGTGACGCATCTGGTACGGGGCAAGTTAAAGATATTATCGTCGGTACAGGGAGTTCGGCGCCAAATGAGCTTGCAGCTGTAGACAACTTGCTTTACTTCCGTGCGAACGATGGTATTACAGGTAAAGAATTATGGGTAAGTGATGGTACATCTGTAGGTACGCATCTCGTAAAAGATATTTATCCTGATTTGAATCATGGAGTCCCTAGCAATCTTGCTGCAATGGGAGGAAAGCTTTATTTTGCTGTTAATGATGGTATTAACGGTTATGAATTGTGGATGAGTGATGGTACTGAAAATGGAACTAATATTGTTAAAAATATTGCACCATCAAATACGAGTAGTTCACCTTCGGAGCTGACCGCGGTTGGTAATACACTTTATTTTAGAGCGAATGATGGTGCTAACGGTTCAGAGCTTTGGAAGAGTGATGGTACAGCTGTCGGTACAATGATTGTAGAAGATATTGTTTTTGGTGTTAATGGTTCAAATCCTGGTAATCTTATTGCAGTTGGTTCAACGTTATATTTTACATCAGATGATGGTGTAAATGGTGTTGAAGTTTGGAGTAGTGACGGCACGGTTTCTGGAACAGATATTGTTTTAGATATTAATAATGGTGTTTCTGGATCTTCACCGCAGTATTTAACAAAAGTTGGATCAGATCTTTATTTCTCGGCTGATAATGGAGCTAATGGTGCTGAGTTGTGGAAAATCGACAGCACAACAAACCTGGCAATAATGATAGAGGATCTTAATGTTGGGCCTGCTAGTGCAGATCCTAAATATCTTACTTTAGCAGGTGGCCGTTTATTTTTTACTGCAGATGATGGAATTCTAGGAAATGAACTGTGGGCTTTGGCTGTTGATATTGATAATGATGGTTTGTTTGATAGTCAAGAGTTAACTTATGGTACTGATCCTTATGATAGAGATAGTGACACTGACGGTCTAACCGATGGCGATGAAATTAATCTTCATGGGACAGATCCAAATTTAGCTAACACAGATGGCGATGCTGCAAATGATGCGTCAGAAGTGTGGGCACGCACAGACCCTAACACCGCACTTTACACATCTGCTGACTTTAATTTATTGCAAGATACGGATAACGATGGCATGCCTGATGCATGGGAAACTGCGCATTCGACAAATCCATTAGTTGATGATGCTATGCAAGATAGTGATGGTGATACATTTAACAACTTAACTGAATTTTTGGTGAGTTCGGATGCTGGTTCGGCAGGATCAATTCCGCAAGGACTGCCAGGTAATCCTTACATATTGCTTGGTGAAAATAGTGCCGTTCTAGGTGCTGGAAACTATAATCATCGTTGGTCTGAAGGCTTGCAATCAGCTTATGCGGTAATGAATCTTTTTGGTCCATCTAGCGGTAAAACATACCAATATGTAGCTAAACCTGTTGCAGGAACAGAAACATGCTCAACAACGTCTATGGTGCACAGTGGTACATTTGACGGTCATGACTTTTTAATGAAAATGGATGATCTTTTTAATGGTTATAGTGGTGAAAGCTATTGTATGACGCTTGTTGATGACCAAGATCTTGCAAATGGAGTAGAGGCATGTACAGTACATGACGATTCATCTGGACGAATGAGATTTGAACTGAACCTTTATGAAAATGGTGTTATTACTAAAGCAGTAGGTGTGTCGACTATTTCCCATTACGGCGGTGCGTTCGATGTTGAGTTACAGAAAATTGGTAATAACTATACATTGTCGACGGTAGACGGTAATGGTTTTCGAGTCACACAAGCAGGTGTTATTTCAACGAGCCCTGTTGAATATAATATTAGACCATTGTTACGCATAAGATCATGTCAGAATGATTCATCTGCCTCTAATTTAAATTGGACGGGTTTCGCAATATACGATGATACAGATGGTGATGGCATTATTAATATCAAAGAAGATATTAATGGTGATGGTATTGTTGATGCTGGCGAAACAAATCCATTTAATTCTGATACTGATAATGACGGTTTGCTTGATAGTGTTGAAGATGCAAATCAGAATGGTGTTGTCGATGCTAGTGAAACAGATCCAACTAAACCAGATACAGATGGTGATGGCTTGCTAGATGGAGAGGATCCAGATCCACTGGTTGCAGCAGGACCATACGATGGCGACCTTGCGCCACTTGGCTTCCCGGATGGTGTAGTGAATGTAGCGGATGTGTTAATCGTGAAGCGCATTGTAATAGGCGAACTTGTAGCAACACAACTAGAACTTGATCATGGTGATGTGTATCCACCAGGTGCACCAGATGGTGTGATTAATATTCAGGACTTGATTTTAATTCAGAAGATGGTGTTGCAGTAAGAAGTTAATCGCAGTAACAGCAACGACTCCTTGTTTAACTAACGGGAGTCGTTTTTGTTTGTGGGGAACAAAATAGTGTCGTTATTGAATGTCCGTTTTCGCTGCTTTTTTTCCAACCAAGAAAAATTCATTAAAGTCTGCTGTAGGGTGTTAGCAGCTATTCAATGTTGTATATACAAATGTCTGCTTTTGGCCGCAAGCAGAAGTTCATCTCGCAATGTTTTTTAATTCCCATCCGGCACAGCCTCGGCGCGCAGTGAAAAATCAGATTAAGTGAACAGCCTGTTTGAGCCAGATTTCGCGTTTTTTGCGAAATATGCGAGTTCTGTTCACGCTGATTTTTTGCTATGTGCCGAGGGGCTTTCTGTGACGTTGGGTGTCTTTCTCTTTTGAATACTTTTCTCTTGGACAAGCAAGAGAAAAGTATTTTGTC
>DAOVJZ010000196.1 GCA_030632035.1 Granulosicoccaceae bacterium
TGTCTGCTATTCAAACAGTCGCCTGGGAATAACCACAATATCTGTCTAAAATCCGGTCAAACTTGACCGCACGTCCGTCAGTGGTCACAATTTCCTGAATATTAATTACCTTGAGCTCTTGTATGAATTGGATTTTTTTTCAGGACAAGGCAAAAATCAATTAAAAAACGGAGTTTACACATTAGTAAATGAGTACTTTTAACTGATTTTTAACGCAGGATTGGAAAAAAAGACTTTCATACAAGAGCTCAACAAGGTCAACAGGATGAAAGACCAGACCATTTGTATTCTTGGCGGTAGCGGATTTGTTGGGCATCACATCACCAATCGGTTGATGGCAGATGGCTATCACATTCGTATCCTCACAAGACGACGTGAGCAACATCGTAACCTGTTGGTTATGCCTGATGTCGAAATACAGGAAGCCAATATCCATGATCTGTCACAATTAAAAAAACATACCGTCGGCTGTAGCGCCATTATCAATCTAGTAGGCATACTCAACCAGTCCAAATATGCAGGCGAAACTTTTAATGATACCCACGTGACGCTACCTGGCTCAATTGCAAAAGTATGCCAACAAAATAATATTCCACGCATACTGCACATGAGTGCACTCAATGCCGATGTAGCCAGAGGCCGCAGTTATTATTTACGTACTAAAGGCAGCGGTGAAAATGTTATTCATCAAGCTACACGTGACGGCCTGCATGTTACCAGCTTCAGGCCTTCTGTTATTTTTGGGCCTGATGATAATTTCTTTAATCTCTTTGCCACCCTGTTGAAACAAATTCCATTTGTTTTTCCATTAGCTTGCCCACAGGCACAGTTCGCACCTATCTATGCCGGCGATGTTGCAGAAGCCTTTGCTGTTGCACTCACCCATAAGGAAACCTATGACCAACGTTATGATCTATGCGGCCCACGAGTTTATTCCCTCAGACAGCTAGTTGAATATACGGCTGACCTGATTAATATAAATCGGAAAATTATTGGCTTAAGCAAAGGGATGTCAAAATTACAGGCACACATATTGGAAATAATGCCGAGCAAACCATTTACTTATGACAACTATCTTTCCATGCTGACACCCAGTGTATGTCAGGAAGAACTTCCTCGTCTTTTCAATATTAAACCCACACCACTGGAAACCATCGTACCGAGTTATCTGGCTGAATACAGGCTACGCGGTCGATATCCTCACTACCGACAAACTGCCCGTAGAAAATAGTATCTGTAATCAAGCCATTATTTGCACTCATATTTTTATGGGATTGGCCGATAATAGCTTTAATTCTGCTAAATAATTGATATATACATGTCTGCAAACAAAAGAAAATATACACGTCTCCCCATTTATGTCACAACAGAATTACGCATGAATGATGGTAGCGTACACGAATGCTTATCAAACAATATCAGCTTTGGTGGTGCACTGGTGGATCTGCCGGAAGGTGTTAATCTGGAATCAGGTGAGACTTGTGAAGTCTCTTTGGTCTTGCAGGAGCAACCTGAGCGGGTTGAAATTAAATTCAAGTGCAAGGCAGTCCATATGCAGAATGGGATCGGATTACAATTTGTTGGTCTCTATGCCAACAACTACAAGGATTTTGTTTATATGATGGTAAATGAAACTGAAAATCCTGAGGTACTGCATGGGGAAATGTCGAAAAACCCCGGCTTTGAGATTAGTACTATTAAAGAGTTTTAACCCTTGTTAATAACTTTTCCAGTTTTATTTCCCTTTCTTCTTTCGACAAGTCTCCAATCCCTTCAACCTGTTTAAAAAAATCGACCCAGTCATTATTGTTCTGTTCAAGCAATTTTTTAAAGGCTGGAACATAATGATGATATAGCCCTACTGAAATAAAATGGGCATTATTCAAATCCTGCTTCATCCAGTTGTCATAACGGGTATCTCCATTCCATTCTTTTTTTAGTTTTGCATATTTTATTTTCAGGTTAGCTAAAATTGTTTTCTTTTTATCTTTCTTGTTTTTTTCACCAGACCCATAAAGCTGGAGCAATGCCTGTCTTGTTTCCATTAACAGGTTAATGAACTGCTCTCGATGTTGCTTGCTTTTTTTGTATTGTGCATACATAGAGGAATCGCTGGCCTGTTTCAGCCATTGTTTTACTGCTTCCAGTTCAACGGCCATCGCAAAAGATTCATTAAATGCCGTATCATCCTTCACATATACTTTCTGATGTGCGAGTTCATGGAATATCAAACCGGCTACATGGGCATCACTGTAATGCATGATGGTATTGGGTACGGGATCATCAAACCAGCCCAGTGTTGAATACGCACTGATACCCGCTAAAAACACATCGTAGCCCTGTTGTTTTAATTCATCTGCAAACTGTTGGGCATCCATCTTATTGAAATAACCACGGTAGGCCAGACAACCTGTCACAAGGAAACAGGATTGATAAGCTTTAAGTGATAACGTTGGTGCAGCAAATACATTCCACACCAGATAAGGGCGTTCAACATCCACATAGTTTCTGTAGCTGTTGTTATCTGGTAAATAAAGTTGTTGGCTGGCAAAAGCCCGTACTTGCTGTATGTATTCCAGTTTTTGTTTGAGTTCCGGTCTTGTTTCAGGATTGACCAGCATTTCTTCAATCGATTGTTGTTTTGAAAAAATCTCCATCTGACCACCAATTGCCTGCCAGTAATAACCCATATGGGTACAACCGCTCAGTAATAGTGTCGTTAAAAAAATAGAAATAATTTTCATAAAACCTTGGCGCTAATGTTTATCTTCTTTTAGGATACAACCATGGAAGTCTATTTGGTAGGTGGTGCAGTAAGAGACAGGCTATTGGGCATTACGCCCAAGGAACGCGATTGGGTGGTCGTCGGTGCCACACAGGAAGAAATGCTTGCGCAGGGTTATAAACAGGTGGGTAAGGATTTTCCTGTTTTTCTGCACCCTGAAACCAACGATGAATATGCGCTGGCACGCACTGAACGCAAAACCGGCCCCGGTTATACCGGTTTTGAAGTCCATGCCTCGCCTGATGTCACGCTGGAAGAAGATTTAAAACGCCGTGATTTGACCATCAATGCTATCGCAGAAGATGCCAACGGTAATCTGATTGATCCATTCAATGGCAAAGAGGATCTGGATAATGGCCTGCTAAAACACATTTCACCTGCCTTTGTTGAAGATCCGGTTCGGATCCTGCGTATTGCCCGTTTTGCCGCGCGTTTTGCAAAATGGGGGTTCAAGGTTAGCCATGGCACCAATACCCTGATGCGTAAAATGGTGGCAGAGGGTGAAGTCGATGCACTGGTGCCAGAACGAGTCTGGGCTGAACTCGATAAGGTGCTTCATACAGAACACCCGGAACGCTTTTTTGAAGTATTGCGTGGTTGCCATGCATTGGAAAAATTATTTCCTGAAATCGATCAATTATTCGGTGTGCCGCAACCGGAAAAACATCATCCGGAAATTGATACCGGCATACATGTCATGATGGTGTTGCAACAAGCGGCAAGACTGTCTCCTGACCCTATTGTGCGTTTTGCTGCGCTGACACATGATTTAGGTAAAGGCACCACACCGAAAGAAGAACTCCCCAAACACCATGGCCATGAAGCACGCAGTGTTGAACTGGTTCAGGCGCTATGTAAA
>DAOVJZ010000170.1 GCA_030632035.1 Granulosicoccaceae bacterium
ACCAGTACTCTGGTGTTTGAAGGTGAAGGAAAGGTTAATAGTTACGTGGGTGGTTATACAGACTGGTTGCGCCAACGAAAGCAAACCTTATCGGCACGATCAACTGTTGAAGGTAAAATCTCAAATAAAATAACTAAAATGGGTAATCGGCCTGCGGTAACATCTGAATCGGCTGTAAATGTAAAACCGAGAAAACTTGGTTACAAAGAGCAGCGCGAGCTGGAAGAGTTGCCAGGAAAAATAGAAGCCCTGGAAAAAGAACAATCTGAAATACAGGATAATATTAGTGGCTCAGATTTTTATCAGCAGGATAAAGATAAAATATCCAATACTTTGTCACGACTGGAGAGTGTTGAAAAAGAACTGGAGCACTATTTTGAGCGATGGGACATTCTAGAAGGCCCTGATGAGTAATAGTTACTGACTAACTTTATTTTCCTTCTTTGTATTTTTCTTCATTGTATTCCACGCAATCGGCACACCATAAAAAATTACGAGAAAACTGGCTGAATAGATGTATGGGTATTCCATCAGTAAATAACCAAATATGATGGCCCCGATGAGTAACCACAGTAAAACGATAACGGCTTTGGGTAAATCTTCTGGCATTACTGCAACCTCTGCTTAATTTAACACGATTATTCTGAAAGTAACGGCTGATAAATTTTAGTGAATTGACGGGTTTGTCTTGTGTGGCTCTGTGTTGACGCTGGGTGCTGATTCTGCGCCAAGGTGAACATCATCTTCGTTGTCTTCGCTATCGGGTATATCTTCCGGAGATGGGCGTTCTGATTCCTTGCTAGAGAGTTCAGCGTCTGTTTTTTCTGAGGACTCAGCTGTTACGGTTTTTTCTTCAATAGTTTTTTCGGTTGTTTCTATAACAGTTGCTTCATCTGTTAAATTGTCCTGTATCTGCTCCGTGTTTTCAGCAGATGCTTCAACAGCCTGGGTTTTTTCAGGTTGTGTCTCTTCTTTAGCTTCCTCAGGTATTTCAACCATGGTTTCAGCGGCAAGCTCAATGGCAGGGTCGTCGTCTTCAACTATGTCCATTGAGGTTAATATTTTGGTGTCTGGAAGATCCAGTTCTGGAGTGTTCGGATTTTCATTACATAATTTTTGCGCGCCCGTGGCTAAATGTTCATAGACTTCGCGGTAGTTGTTGGTCAGTTTTCCTAATAGAAGAGACGTTTTCAGAAAGTGCTGATTAACATCGCCTCGGTAGCCGGCCAGCTCGTTTCGTGCGGTCGTCAGTTTTTCTTCTAGCTCCAGGGTTCGTTTGTCCTTGATTTGGCGTGAAATGAAGAAGCCGGTAGCTCCTCCTATGGCAAATATAATTGCTGTACCCATCCAGGCCCAGATTGAAATTTCCCCAAACATACTAATACCTCCACTAACTGTTCATCAGTAATGATTTAAAGACATGCTAACGGATTCTTATCGTGAATGTTAGGGGAAGTGTGATGGTGGGTTTAGTTGATGGTCGGCCTGGAGGGATTATAACTAACTGATTATCAATAAGTTTGACCTTTATTGAAGCCAAAAATTGACTCCAGATCCATGTCGTTGATTAGCTGGTCAACGGCAGATTGCTCAAAGTTGCGTTGAACTTAAGCGAGGATAACGTTGGCTGCATTACGGTTGTATCTGCCGCCAAGATCCATCTAAATTTCCAGCAATTCTTTAGCTCTTTCCAGTGTCATATGTGGTTTTATCGATCAGCCGGTGAGGAAGGAGTGTTCATGAGTTTTTAAAGTAATAGATTTAATTTTCCAGCTTAAGGCCGTGTAATGGTAAGCCATTGATTATCTATTAGTCAGTGCCACTTAACTCATCGCATGCATGCCGATTTGAGAAATCCATATCCTGTCCTGGCATGGGCATGTTTTGCATCATTCCCTGTAAACCCTCAGTGCATTTTTTTATCGATTTCATGGCGGGGGTAGTTGATATCTTTTTTCCGAATGAAAGGGCTTCTTTCTGGGCCTGATCACGTTTCCCTTTGGAACATAAAGATCTGATTTTTTTCTCGAATTTAATCGAGCGTTTTTCAATTTCGTCTAGATCAGCCTTTTTGATGGATTTCATGCACTTCTGCATTTTCTGCATCTTTTGCTGCATCATTTGCATATTTTGATCGCTCATATTCTCATCAGCCATGGCTGCTGGTTTTTCAGCATGTGAAATGAAAGGAAGAAGCAGTGATAAGGCTAAAACTAGTCTCTTCATGGTTGGCATCTCCAGTAATCAGGAACTATTTGCACTTATGTCTATAGGTTGAGCCTATTGGCTTTTAAGCCATTGGCGAAAGTCACCTTGTTGATTCTTGTCGGCCGATTCCCACCAATACTTGAGCATTTCCAGGGCTTTGCCATTTTTGTTTGGGGAGCTCATTTTTTCGGCGACTACTGGAGAGACTGTTGACTCAGGTTGTGATTTTTCGAAAAGAGCTGTGAATAATCCTCTGCCATAAAGATTGTATTTGATCTCAGCAGGGACGGCCTGTTTGTTTATTGTATCAGTGATGCTGATGCTTGGTTTTTCGGCAAAAGCCTGGGCTTGTTCAACGGACTCTAAAGGCGCGGCGCTTATGGTGTATTGGTTTCCAGCTCGAGCGGTGAAAGTGATTGCTATGAGCTTTGATGTTATTTTTTCAGTTTGCTCGCCATTGGGATTCCAGAAATCCTGGTACTCGATAATAAGTTGGTGGGATCCAGGTAACATCTTAAGGACAGCACCGTCTCTCAATATGTTTTGCTGGTAATGACCGCCATCAATGGAAAGAAGGTTATATTGGCCAGGAATGGTCAATGTGGCCACTTCACTATCCTTTTTTGCTGGACCTTCATAAGCCTGATGAGGGCCTGTGTTTTGGCAAGCAGATAAAAATAACATTGATATTGTTATCAGTAAGAAGGGTATATTGTGAGAACTTGTAAAAAAATGGTTCATGATTTCCTCTTTAACACTCTCAGTGAAAAATAAAATGGTGATTTTCAGTTACATTTTTTTGATGCGGGCTAGTTGATCTTCAAAACTTTTCAGCGCCATTTGTATTTCGGCAATTTTAGCTCTTTCTTTTTCTACCACGGCTTCGGGTGCACGTTCGACAAAATTGGGGTTGGAGAGCTTACCTTCTATACGCTTCACTTCCTGTTTTTTATTATCTATTTCTTTGGACAGGCGTGCAATCTCAGCGTCTTTATCGATCAGCCCGGCTATGGGAATGAGTACTTTCATTTCACCGACTAATGCGGTGGCAGATTCCGGGGCTTCGTCACCATCAGCTAAAATGGTGATGGATTCGGTGCGGGCCAGAAAGTCGATAGTGTGCCGGTTACGTTCCAGTTTCCCTTTGTCTGATTCGCTGGTATTTTGCAGAAGCACAGGCAAAGGTTTGCTGGGTTTGATGTCCATGCCTGAGCGTATCTGGCGTATACCCACAATAAATTCTTTCACCCATTCCATTTCACTGATGGCATCTTCATCTACGTTGACAGTATCTGGTTGCGGGTACGGTTGGCGCATAACAGTATCGCCAGATACTCCTGCTAACGGCGAAACCTTTTGCCAAATTTCTTCAGTGATGTACGGCATTATCGGGTGTGTTGTGCGTAACAGGGATTCCAGTATGCGTACCAGTGTTTGTCGCGTGCCACGCAATTGTGCTTCGCTGCTTTTTTCGTTAGTGAGCACAGGTTTGGACAGTTCCAGATACCAGGCACAGTATTCATTCCAGGTGAAATCGTAAATGGCCTGTGCGGCAAGATCGAGGCGATAGTTTTCGATGGCATCAATCACTTTTTGTTCAGTTTTTTGCAGCAGGGCGGTGATCCATTTATCGGCAGCAGACAAGTCTATGTCACCACCTTTCTGGCCACAGTCCTTACCTTCGGTATTCATCAACACGTAGTTAGCTGCATTCCACAGTTTGTTACAGAAGTTGCGATAGCCTTCTACGCGACCCAGATCAAAGTTGATGTCACGTCCGGTGGACGCCAGGCTGGCGAAGGTAAAACGAATCGCATCGGTACCAAAAGAAGGAATGCCATCGGGAAAATCTTTGCGGGTTTGTTTCTCGATCTTCGCTGCCATTTTCGGTTGCATCATGCCGGAGGTGCGTTTGGTTACCAGCGCTTCCAGTTCGATGCCGTCGATAAGGTCGATAGGGTCGA
>DAOVJZ010000007.1 GCA_030632035.1 Granulosicoccaceae bacterium
ACAACAGTGGTTTTGTTATCTGCATGTTCCAGTGCCTTGGAAACAGAATGCAGATTACCCATGCCGTAATCAATAACCGCAACAGTACTCATGATATTAGATGGATTAGATATAAAATTTTACTCAACATGATTTTTCACACGCACAGATAAACGGAGAGGTAGTTTTTTACAAACTCCCCTTGGTTGAAGGCAGGATACCTTGCATGCGTGGATCAGGTTCCAGCGCCATACGTAATGCACGACCAAATGCCTTGAATACAGTTTCTGCAACATGATGCGCATTAATACCACGCAGGCTATCGACGTGTAATGTCACCATCGCGTGATTGGTAAAGCCCTGAAAAAATTCGTGAAATAAATCCACTTCCAGCTCACCCACCTGTGCACGTTGAAACTTGACGGCAAATTCAAGACCAGGTCGACCTGACAGATCAATTACAACCCGTGATAATGCCTCGTCCAGTGGCACATAGGCGTGACCATAACGACGAATACCCTGTTTATCACCAACGGCTTTGTTGATAGCTTGTCCCAATGTGATACCGATATCTTCCATGGTGTGGTGGCCATCGATATGCAGATCACCTTTTGCCTTAATGGAGAGATCAATCAAGCCATGGCGTGCAACCTGATCCAGCATGTGTTCCAGAAATGGAATACCAGTCGCCAGATCGGATTGTCCACTGCCATCCAGATTAACGGTAACAGTAATATCAGTTTCATTAGTTTTACGTGTGATTTCGGCTTTGCGCGTAGCCATTTGTATTTCTCCGGGTCACGGCAGGTCAACAACAAGGTTGATTCGTGGGACTTGTACTTATTTTCCTTAGGGTTAATACATGCTAATTAGTTTTACTTAAGGGATTATATGCATAAATTGATGATCCATACAGGTTTTTATGTTGTATATTAGGCGCTGTTGGGGTTTTTAGAATGAGTCAGAGCACTATGTCAGGTTTAGAATCTGTCAATCAGATAGATATTTCATCACTCAAAGTTGCATGTAAAGACTGTAATCTATACCAGTTATGTTTGCCTCTGGGACTGGAAAATGATGATTTGGAGCGGCTGGATAGTATTATCAAGCGTCGCCGCCCGGTTAAACGCCATGCTTACTTGTATCAGGCCGGTGATGCCATGCGCTCTATTTATGCGGTTCGATCCGGTTCATTCAAGTCATTCACACTAACTGATGATGGTACTGAACAGATCACAGGATTTTCCCTGCCAGGTGAGCTCATTGGTCTGGATGCTATCAGTACCGGTCAGCATATATCTACGTCCAAGGCGCTGGAAATGTCCCATGTTTGTGAGATTCCATTTGAAAAACTGGAAGAATTGAGTAGCGTAATTCCAGGTCTGCAACGTCAGTTATTACGCATCATGAGTAAGGAAATTGCCCATGATCAATCGGCCATCCTGCTGAGCAAGAAGAGTGCTGAAGAACGCCTGGCTTGTTTTATTATGAGTTTGGCTAACCGTTTTGAAGCCCGCGGGTTTTCATCCAGAGAGATCCACCTGACCATGTCACGTGTAGAAATCGCCAGCTACCTGGGATTGGCGGTAGAAACGGTGAGTCGTGTGTTCAGCCGCTTCCAGCAGGACGGCATTATGTCCGTGAACAGAAGAGCAATAGAAATAAAGGATATGGATGAAGTGCATAATCTTGCCGGAGCTAAGCCGTCTTCCAGATAAATAGTACAGCATCATTTGCTAGTTCTTGATTTCATAAGCAATTTCCAAAATTTTTTTCTAAGTTTCCTACTTTCGAGTTGTTATTGAGCTATATATTATTTATTGATATAGGTCATTCATGGATACTTACTCTCAGTATTAGAAAGTGTTTTAGATTTTTCTAATATATATCAATATAATGCCCGTCGGCTTCAAGGGTGGTTGATGATTGTAGCCGGCGGGTTTTGATTTATTTAACAATTCTAATTTATTGGCATATTATTGCTATCTTATTGATATTGCCGGTAATTTTTTAATCTAGAATGGGGTAAAACAAATGGAGCTGCAAAGCACATACAATCTGAAGATTGTGAAGCAGTTTGCCGTGATGACCGTAGTCTGGGGCATCGTCGGTATGCTGGTCGGGGTCTTCATCGCGGCACAACTGGTTTGGCCAGAACTCAATTTTGATCTTCCGTGGACTACTTACAGTCGTTTACGTCCACTGCACACCAATGCCGTTATTTTTGCATTTGGCGGAAGCGCATTATTCGCGACGTCCTATTATGTTGTGCAACGGACATGTCAGGTCAGGTTATTCAGTGATAGGTTGGCCAGTTTTACCTTTTGGGGCTGGAATCTGGTCATTGTGCTGGCAGCGATAACATTACCAATGGGTATCACCAGCAGTAAGGAATATGCTGAGCTGGAATGGCCGATTGATATTCTGATTGCAGTTGTCTGGGTTGTATATGGAATTGTGTTCTTCGGCACAATTATGAAACGTAAAGTAAAACATATTTACGTTGCCAACTGGTTTTATGGTGCATTCATTATTACCGTTGCAATACTTCATATTGTTAACAGTGCGGCCGTACCGGTTACGCTGACTAAATCCTATTCTGCTTATGCCGGTGCTATGGATGCCATGATTCAATGGTGGTATGGCCATAACGCGGTGGGCTTTTTCCTGACAGCCGGCTTCCTTGGCATGATGTATTACTTTGTACCCAAGCAGGCAGGTCGTCCGGTTTATTCCTACCGTTTGTCAGTTGTTCATTTCTGGGCACTGATTTCAACCTACATTTGGGCAGGTCCTCATCACCTTCATTACACGGCATTACCTGATTGGACGCAGACAGTTGGTATGGTTTTCTCTCTGGTATTATTGGCACCAAGTTGGGGAGGTATGATTAACGGTATCATGACCTTGTCAGGCGCATGGGACAAATTGCGTACGGATCCGATTCTTCGTTTCCTGCTTGTCTCACTCTCGTTCTACGGTATGTCTACCTTTGAAGGGCCAATGATGGCTATCAAGACGGTAAATGCATTGTCGCATTATACTGACTGGACCATTGGTCACGTACACTCCGGTGCACTGGGCTGGGTTGGCTTTGTTTCAATCGGTGCAATTTACTTCCTTCTGCCGCGCGTTGTTGGCAAGACCGAAATGTATTCCAAAAAATTAATGGAATTTCACTTCTGGATAGCGACACTGGGTGTCGTGTTGTACATCACCGCGATGTGGATTGCCGGTATCATGCAAGGCTTGATGTGGAGTGCAGTCAATGATGACGGCACATTGACCTACAGCTTTGTCGAAACATTAAGTGCAATGTACCCATATTACTTCGTTCGATTCCTGGGTGGAGTACTTTACCTGACAGGTATGTTGTCTATGGCCTACAACATGTGGAAGACGATTCAGGGTAGCAAGACTACCGTCGAATCGATCCCGCAGACAGCTTGAGGGAGGGTTAACACATGAGTCATGAAAAAGTAGAAACGAACATCGGGTTAATGGTCATTTTGATTGTGCTGATCATCAGTGTTGGTGGTCTGGTTGAAATTGTTCCATTATTTTTCCTCAAGAGTACAACAGAACCGGTTGCAGGTTTAAAACCTTACACCGCATTGCAACTGGAAGGACGTGATATTTATATCCGTGAAGGTTGCTATGTTTGTCACTCACAAATGATTCGTCCTTTCCGTGCCGAGACCGAACGTTATGGACACTATTCTGTCGCCGGTGAGTTTGTTTACGATCATCCATTCCAGTGGGGTTCAAAACGCACCGGTCCTGATCTGCATCGTGTTGGTGGTCGTTATAGTGATGACTGGCATCGTGTTCATTTAATGAATCCACGTGATGTTGTGCCTGAATCCAATATGCCGGGTTTCCCATGGTTGGCCGAGAACAGAGTGGATGAAAAACTCACAGCCAGAAAAATGAAGGCATTGAGTCTGGTCGGTGTACCTTACACAGAGGCTGATATGGCCGGTGCTGCGGATGCGGTTAAGGGTAAAACAGAAATGGATGCTCTGATTAACTACCTGCAGGTTTTAGGTACCAGTATCAAGACAAGAAGGTAATTTAATCATGGATCTTACAATAATACGTTCATTTTTTACGGTATTGATATTCGCCATCTTCATTGGTATCTGGATCTGGGCATGGAGTAGCAAGCGCAAAAATGATTTTGATGAGGCTGCTAACCTGCCTTTTGCAGATGAAGACGAAATGAAGTCGGTGATTGATAGACGGGAGCATACGTCATGAATAGCTTTCTACACTGGTTTGTTATTGTTTTAACACTGGGCAATATTTTGGGTTGTTGGTGGTTGATTCGCTATGCCGCAAAGAAACGTCCCGGCGATGTTCCTGATGGCGCAAAGATGACCCATAGCTGGGACAACGGTGATTTGGTTGAATTGAATAATCCAATGCCGGGTTGGTGGTTGGGAATGTTTTACGCCACGATTGTGTTTTCGCTGGTTTATCTTGCGTTGTATCCGGGGCTTGGAAATTTCAAAGGCTTCTTTAACTGGACACAAGTATCACAATATGAAAAAGAAATAGCTGACGCAAAAGAGACCTATGGTCCGATTTTTGCCAAATATGCTCAGCAGGATCTCGTCACAGTGAGTAAAGATGCGGAAGCCAATGCAATAGGAAAACGTCTATTTATAAACTATTGCTCAACTTGTCATGGTTCAGATGCCGGTGGTGCATCCGGTTTTCCAAGCCTGAAAGACAAAGCCTGGTTATGGGGTGGTTCACCGGAGGCTATCAAGCAGAGCATTCTTAATGGACGTCAGGCCATGATGCCTGCTTGGAAAGCCGTGATTGGAGACGATGGTGTAGGTAAGGTGGCAGCCTATGTTGCAAGTCTGAGTGGACGTAGCGCAAATCCGGCTCAGGTAACAGCAGGCAAAGCCTTGTTTGCAACCAACTGTGCTGCATGTCATATGCCTACGGGTGTCGGTAACCCGCTTTTGGGCGCAGCAGATCTGACAGATAAGACATGGTTATATGGTGGTTCTTTGGGTGCAATCAAGAAAACCATTGCCAATGGCCGTAAGGGTGTCATGCCGGCACACCGTGATTTCCTTGGAGAAGACAAGGTTCATTTGCTGGCCGCTTATATTTACAGTTTGTCAGCGGATTAAAACCCCTTTGTTATTAGTTTTTTTTTGCGGATGGCCATATGGTCATCCGCTTATTTTATTGGCCACCACGTATTATGGTCGCTAAAATTCGCTTATGACCGAGAACACTCCCGATAATTCCCGACAACAGTCCGGGGATGATATCCAACCAAAGCTTTATGCCCAGTGCGGAAAACTTTATCCACGCCAGGTACAAGGGTTTTTCGCACGATTACGTGTTATTGGGGTACTCGCATTATTAGGTTTATATTATCTTGTGCCCTGGTTTAGCTGGGGTGATCGACAGGCTGTCCTTTTTGATCTACCCGCCCGTAAGTTTTATATCTTTGGTCTGACTTTTTGGCCACAGGATTTTATTTATCTTGCCTTCCTTTTGATCATTGCTGCATTGGCCTTGTTCTTTTTTACGACGCTTGCCGGAAGACTCTGGTGTGGTTACGCCTGCCCACAGACCGTTTGGACAGAGGTATTTTTGTGGATAGAAAATCTGGTAGAAGGTGATCGTTCCAAACAAATGAAACTGGACAAGGCACCCATGTCCTGGCGCAAATTTTATCTAAAGACAAGCAAGCACACGTTATGGGTTCTGTTTTCCCTGTTTACAGGGTTTGTTTTTGTCGGTTATTTCACTCCGATTTATGAATTATGGGAAAGTACGCTGGCCTGGACTCTGGGTCCATGGGAGGCCTTCTGGATTTTTTTCTATGGCTTGGCTACCTACGGTAATGCTGGCTGGTTGCGTGAGAAGGTGTGTATTTACATGTGTCCTTATGCACGATTCCAGAGCGTCATGTTTGATGATGACACGCTGGTGATTGCTTACGATGAAGATCGTGGTGATCCACGCGGTTCACGTAAACGCAATATTGACTTGAAACAGGCAGGATTAGGAGATTGTATTAACTGTACTCTTTGTGTGCAGGTATGTCCGACCGGCATTGATATTCGCGATGGATTACAATACGAATGTATTGGTTGTGCCGCGTGTATTGATGTTTGTGATGATGTAATGGAAAAAATGAATTATGAGAAAGGATTGATTTGTTACACAACAGAAAATGCTAGACAGAATAAGAAAGAAAAAATATTACGACTGCGTGTAATAGTTTATGCAGTTGTTATGTTTTCAATGATCGCGGGTCTTGTTTATAGTATTAGTCAGAGAATACCACTGGAGCTGGATATTATTCGTGACCGTAATGCACTTTATCGTGAAACGGATGAAGGTCTGGTTGAAAATGTTTACACATTGAAGCTGATTAATATGGATGAAGTGCAACACGAATATAATTTGTCGGCTACGGGTATTGAAGGAATGGAGTTAATACTGAATGAGAAGGAAATTATTCTAAAGCCTGGTGAGATTGTTAGCCTGGTACTTCAGGTGCGGGTTGATCCTGTTAATCTAAAGAATGTTAGTACGGGCATTAATTTTAGTCTGGAGTCAAAAATCAATCCGGAGATAAAGACACAGCGGATCGGAAAGTTTATTGGTCCAGTCATTAAATAAATTTGAAGTAAACATCAATGCCAATCAAAATTAAAAATACAGATACAAAACCATGGTATAAACATTTCTGGCCGTGGTTTATTATTTTTTTCCCGTTTGTGGCCGTGGTTGCAGGCCTGACAACGGTAGTCATTGCAGTAAAGTATGAAGACAGCATGGTTGCTGATGATTATTATAAGGAAGGTCTTGCTATCAATCAGGTGCTGGACAGAGAACGAAAAGCCGGTGAGCTGGGTCTATCAGCCAATATCATGTTGAATCGTTCTACACAGCAATTACGTTTAATTCTGAAAAATAGCAAAAATATTTCCTTGCCTGATAAATTGCAGTTATCTATGTTTCACCCAACGCAGGCAGAACGCGATAAGGTTTGGTTACTGCACCATGAACAGGGTGATGTGTATTCTACCGATACAGGCTCTCTGGTCGTGGGGAGCTGGCATATTGTGCTGGAGCCAGTGGATAAGGAATGGCGTTTGGTAGGCCGTATTGCGATACCGCGAGAGACATCCATCTTACTAACTCCTCCCTAAATAATAATAAAATCAATTGCTTAACTAATTTTTGATTAGAACTTGTGCGCTACAGGGTAATGGCTTTAAGCTAGGAATCGTGTGGACTGGAAAGTTATTACAAAAATATAACAAATTGATACTTTCCGTTGTGGTTACAAGTTAAGTTGAGGAGTTGGAGATGGGATCTGATATACCAAAAGTACAGAAGGTCATTGCTATTATGTGGCCCTCTTTTCTGATTGCGGGCGTCGCTACTATTTTATTTTTTACTGCATTTGATCCGGTTGATTTTTTAGTGACAACACCTTTCGCGGATATGAGTCGGATGGGGGCATATACGGTTGGGTTCTTTTTATTCTGGTTGCTGACAACAGCGTCATCTATGTTGACCTGTTACTTCCAGCGTCCGTGTGTATTCAAAGGACAACAGAATAATGGGAATTCAATATCAGGGCATACTGCTTAGGTTTGTAACCAGAACGTTACCGGACCATCATTAATAAGACTGACTTTCATATCAGCACCGAAAATTCCGGTGCTGGTATTTGAGTAGGTGTCTTTTGCCTGTGTACAAAAATAACCAAAGAGTTGCTTTCCAATTTCAGGAGAGGCTGCAGGCGTGAAACTGGGGCGGGTTCCTTTTTGTGTGTTTGCAGGCAAAGTAAATTGAGGTACCAGTAATAGATCGCCATTGATATTTTTTAGTGACAAATTCATTTTATCTTCTGCATCAGGGAATATCCGATAACCTAGCAACCTTTCGAGTAATCGATTGGCTTTGGATTCATTATCATTTTTTTCAATACCAATAAAAACCAGTAGTCCGGTATCAATGTTTGCACATTGTTTTTTATCAACAATGACAGAAGCAGAAGTAACGCGTTGTAATAGTCCGATCATGAAATGATTTAAAATACTAGATTGGATTCATATCTAGTGTCTTTTTCTTTTTATCATCCTCTTCTTCTATGATTACAGGAATTCGGCTTTTCTCATCATAGGCCCGGAATGTAATATTGCGTGTTTCTGGATCCACATAAAAATCAAGATAGCTTTTTTCTTCCAGAATTTTTAATACATTCGCACCAATATACAATTCAACATCAGACAGGATTTTTCCTTTCACACGCAGAGCGGCATCTTTTGATTTTTCTATCATATCTTGAATTATTGTAAGTTCCTTTTTCTCATTAGCAGTCAACTCTTCCTCTTTTTGCATTAATTCATTTTTACGATTTATTTTTTTACTTGATACTCCAAGATGTATTTCACACATTCCGGAAGCTGCGTGGCCAATATTAGTGGCCCATACTTGTCTGACTGCCTCACATCGTCCTGCTATCAATGTGCCTGGTTCAGGACCAATACGTATTTCGTTGCCAGCAATAAGATGAGCATCAACACTTGATTTATCTATTATAATATCGTTCTTTGCGACCAGTTTTCCATATTCAACAAAGGTTGATTTTATATTATTGGCGGCAAACACTTCACTTCTTGGCCCCCTAATACCACCATGAATAACAATACTGCTGGCTGAACGCACAATGGCATCCTCAATATTCTCAGCAATAATAATTTCTCCCAGTGCTTCAACAACAAAGCCTGCGGTAACAAAGCCTGTAATTTGCACAGCAGATTTGGTTCGTATATTGCCAGTGCTCATGTCTACATCACCGCTAATAACCAGAACATCAGTAACACGAAGATTATATTCATCAATCAGAAGTGTGCCATCCAGATCAGAAAGAAGTGTGCCATCTTCTTCCATACGGATACCTTCCAGTTTTAGATTAACTTCAGTCACTTCATCAGCAGGTATGGTTTTACCGGTTACCTTGGTGCCATTAACAGCCATTACAGCCTGGGTAAATTTTCCGAGTACAGTATCCTTTGACACATCCCATGGGTAGGAGCGTTCATGCAAGTCGATTGTGCCATCAGCACGCCGTTTGCCAGGCGCAATTTCATGATCAATATTAAGGTTGGCTGGAATGCCATCCTTTTTGTCCCTGCCTTTGGCTACAACAATATCAGTTTCATGACTTTTTGATGGCTCATCTTTAATGGCATGTACTTTCATTATACTTTTTTCAATTTCAGTTTCATCCACACCAAAAGTAATGCCGCACTTGTCCAGCATATGGGTAATATTATCTACTTCAACAAAGCTGTGTTTTTCACCACCGGTACGGGAATAGATGTCAATGCTTGCAGATAGACCATCTTCTGTAATTTTCAAATTGGGTTTTTCAACAGAAACAGCATTATCAGAAAACTCGGCAATGCCATACATTGCGGCAAAAAAATCATCGCGGTCTTCTTTTTTTGCAAACTCGACCATCTCACCCGTTTTTAGTTGTTGATCTTTACCGGCAACAGGCTGGACGGGTTTACTAAAAACATCTTTTCCTACAGTCCCTTTTGTAGCGGGTATGCGGCTTGCAATACGCATGCCTGCTATAACAACACGGTTATATTCTTCTTTAGAGTGAATATCAATAGACCAGTCAATACGACCATCTTCCCCGTTTATTTCCTTAATCCCTTTGGCAACTTCAACGTTCGGGGTCATGCCTTCATTGGAACTACGCGCTTCTTCCAGCGCCTTGGCAATCATTTTTTCCTGAAAGCCAAAGACTACCTTGGCTTGCTTGATGGCTTCTATAACATGTGCTGGTTGTACATCCTGTTTTTGTTTTCCACCACTGCGTCCATAGATATCCATGGTGGCAGAAAGCTTGTCCTTTGAAATAGTAACAGGAGGATTTCGAACAGTAACAGAGCCATTATGGTGATCGGCAAATCCCAATACATCAGCCTTAAACTCTTCCTTATTACCACCAATATTACTGGAGACACCCGTGCCTTTCATGATTTTAATATCAGTTCCGGGCTTGGGTTTTACCGGTTTGCCACGGATGTTTTTTCCATCTTCACCCTTTGTGGCAAATGTGCGTACAGCAATGATTTGTCCTGGTACGACAAGCAAATCAGTTTCTTCCTTGCTATCAGTGTCTATGTTCCATGAAACGACACCATCTTCACCATTGGTGGCAGGAATACCCTTGGCAACAATAGCCTGGCTTATGCGCCCTACTTCTGACGCAGATGCCTCGGCAAGTAATTGTTTAATGTTTTCTTCTTCGACACCAAAAGAAATTTTGGCATCATTTAAAAGAGAAAGAATATGTGCAATTTCAATATTAGAACCATTTTTACCACCTGATTTTGAAATAATATCCATGGTGGCAGTGACTTCATCTTTTGAAATATCAATAGCCGGTGTTGTAATGACAAGATTCCCTTTTTCAATGCACACATATCCAATATTTTTTGCAATGTGTTCGGCAACTTCCGGTGTTTGTTTTACCTCAATACCATTACCCGTTTTTACGGGAATGTCTTTGCCCGCTACGGGAGTGATACCCTTGTTATAAATATCTGTACCAGGGGTCCCCGGTGTTGCAAATGTTTTTTTCGATATAACCTGTCCAGGGATGACTAATCGTTTTCCCGTATTCTTTTCTTCAATATCAATAAACCATTCCAGTTCGGCATCCGTGCCATCAATGGCAGGGATACCTTGCGCAACAACAACTCCAGCAACTTTTTTTTCTACAGATTCTTGTACTTCCCTTATGGCACTGGCAATAGCCCCTTCATCAATTCCAAATACAATTTTATTTTTATTTAATGAATCAATAATATGTTCAGGTGTAATCTCAGTGGGTTCATCGCCACCCGTTTGTGCGAAGATATCTATAGTAGCTGTCAAGTTATCTGGGGTAACGGTGAGTCCCGGAACACGTACCGATAGTTTGTCATTGTGGTTTTCCAGAATACCCATGCAGTTAGCATGATACTCATGGACCTCTCCCGCCATTTTGGAGGAGACACCATCAGCCGTTGCCAGAGCAATGTCTATTCCCGGTCGCGCGCGGATAGCCTTGCCATAGATATCGATACCGGGCTGGCCTTTGTCTGAGGGGTGGAAGTTGGCAATCAGTTGATCTGCCAGAACAACGCGTGATGACTCATCTTCACTTGTGGCATCAATGAACCATTCTACCTTTGCATCTATACCATTGACTGCTGCGGTACCTTCAGCAATCAGTGCAGGTTCTTCGGGTGGATTCCCATTTTCAAGTTCAGCCAATACATTGACAATGGCTTCACGGTTAATACCTTGCTTGATTTTAGATTTGCTAAGTTTGGTTAAAACTTCTTCTACTGTGACTGCTTTACCATCACCAATTGGAGCTGTTAGCTGGGAAAGATGTACAGTCAGGGAGTTATGTGAAATTTTGAGACGAAAACGCCCATCCATTGAGGGTGATTGCTCTTCCTGCAGGTCATCATCATTATTGGTTGTATCTTCCATAATAGATCTGCCATATCCACATATATGGTTTAAGTTGTATTACTACCATATTTTTAATTTTGTACTGTGTAGGACTACCTAAGCTCAAAGCTCTGCTAAGTATAGTTTATTGCAGGTTTTTGGAAGGGCTTGATAAGTTCTTTTTCCAGTTTTAACCAGAGTGTAGTGTGTTGGCTAAAAGTGGGGTCTTGGTTACCAGGGTACAGTCGGGACAATACCGACTTCATCATTTTCGTGCAGAGCTGTATTGGGGGAGGCAAATTGTTTATTAACAGTAATATTCACGTTCTTTTCATCAAAACCCCGCTCCCAGATATCGCCGCGCTTCCTGAGTTGGGCAAGCAGGCTGGCGACATCTTTTTTACCACGTGGCAGCAATACGGGCTCTGATTCGCGCCCCAGTTTTTCAGCTATCCACGCAAAGTAGAGCACGTTGACTGTGAGGGTTTTTTCTTCAGGTTCATCTGGCAGTGGGTTACGTGCAACGCCTGCTTTTTCCAGTCCATCCAGATAGGATTGCCAGTTAGCAGCCTGGTTTGTGCCTAGCTCATAGAGCAGTTCCCATGGGAATACACCGCTGTCATGGCCATCATCAAATGTTAGACGCACGGCATAATTACCCATGGGTTCAATGGAGGTAATATTGACTGTCTCCTTGCCAGAGATTGTGACACCCTGATCGCTGGCAGTGCGTACCTCGGCAGAGGGTGAAAAGACACGCAAGTATTCACAGGTCAGATTAAAACGTTTGTTGTCATCGAAAGTAATAGAAAGTGTTCTGGATGACTGGTGCAGTTTAATTTCGGTTGGTAATGGGCCGCTGTGTTCTGAGGACATGTGTGTATGATTAAATTAGAAAGTTATTTTGAGGTAGTATTTTAACAAGAAAACGGAAGGAGTTGATGTTAGTAATTACTTACACAGGATTTAGGGGAAATTGGGCTGAATTACGTATATTTTAAATATTATTTAATATAATCAATCAGATATAATGATAAAACAAATTTTCTGCTAAACGACCAATAGCTGGTAGAATCTACAAGTGGGGCAAGAAATTGCCTGTTTCCTTCTAGCAACCAAGATTATGTAGTGTGAGGTATTTCCATGTCGTATGTACGAAGTTTAATTATTGCGAGTATTCTGGCTGTTGTGGCCTGGTTCATTTTTCCTGTAATCAATACCAATCAACTGGATCCCCAGCTGGTTTTATCTATTGCTGTTTTCATTAGTGTAGTTGCTGGCTCCTTGTTGGCTGGCGGTTCTGCAAGTCGTGCTACCACTAAATCAGGTACTAAAAATCAAGATGTTAAAACCCTTTTTGTTGGTAACCTGGCCTTTAAGGCACGCAGAGATGAAGTGTCAAAATTGTTTTCTGAATATGGTCAGGTTAATTCAGTCAGGATCATGACTGATCGAGAAACCAGAAGACCACGTGGTTTTGGTTTTATCGAAATGAATGCAGGCGATGCCAAGGCCGCTATTAAGGCGCTGGATGGTTATGAGTTTATGGGTAGAGATTTAAAAGTAAACGAAGCGAACGAGCGTAAAGCGGATTAATGTAGTACTTAAAAGAATCAGGCAAGGATGCCTGATTCAAAATCTTTATCGTGGTGTCCAGACACCATCAAAGTTTTTCAGATCTTCTTCCTTTAATCGACGGTCTACATAGAGCTTGTCCAATGTGTCCTGAGTGAATTGTTGCTCAGTGCCACTGCTGTCCAGATATTGCCAGTCGCCATTAATCACCAGTTGAAACATAGTTACCATGATGTCATCAAGGCGAAAGCTGTATTCATCAGCAAGCTCGTTGAAATCATGTAGGGTAAGAGGACGCTTTTGTTTCAGAAACTGCTCATTAGCCATGTTAGCCAGTGCTTCATCCCATTTGGGTGTTTCTACTTTTTCACTCATTGCCATTTTTCGATATCCACTATGCAAATTTATATATAAGGAATAGATAGTTGTCGAACCGATCAGGCTATTACTTTAGGAAAATAAAGCGTTATAAATCAATAAATTAGATAATTTTTATCCAAGGGTGCCGAGATTCCCGGGTAAAACACCTGTTTTTAGTAAAAAAGGGCCTTACAGCATTCGCTTTAACACGTCTTTTTCACCCCCATCCATCAATCGATGCTTCAGTGTACCTGCTATGTGTAATGCAAGAACCCCAATCATGATATAGGCAATAATCCAGTGAACCGACCTGAAAATTTCACCCGATTCTTTGTTTTTATCAAATAGCATCGGGAATTCAAACAGCCCAAACATATCCACCGGATAACCCAGCAGGGTGCTCATTACATAACCGCTGACAGGTACAACCAGTATTAACAGGTATAAAAAATGCTTGGCAGATTTGGCCAGTTTTATTTCCCAAATCTTGAGATCCACTGGTAGTTGCGGTGGGCGGGAGATAAAAATCCAGCCAATACGAATTGTGGCCAGCAAAATAATCATCAAGCCAAAGGCTTTATGCAGATGGTAGAGGTCACGCCGTGAAGGGTCTTCCCGATCAAGCCCGGTCATATACAGACCAACAATCATTAACCCAATAATGATAATAGCCATCATCCAGTGCAGGATTTTTGAAATGTTGCCATAACTATCAGAACTATTCTTCCACATACGGTTCTCCTTGTTATTTAGAGAGTATTTTTAGAGTAGAATGGGAGTTTGTCCATATATTTATCGTTTTAATGCCCCTGCTCACACTCACAGATATTTCTCTGGCCTATGGCCATCACCCGCTGCTGGATAAGGTTGATTTTCAGGTAGATGCGGGTGAGCGCGTGTGTCTGCTCGGGCGTAATGGTACTGGGAAATCTACCCTGTTCCGGGTGATTACCGGTGAAGCTGAGCAGGATGATGGTGAGATTTGGCGCAAGGATGCCCTGCGTATTTCTCATTTGTTACAAGAAGTCCCCGCTGATAACACTCATACCATTTATGAAGTTGTAGCACATGGATTAGGTAAGCTGGGGGATATTCTCTCTGACTATCACAATGCCGTGCATCATGTGGGCAACAAGGAAGTACCGTTAAATGTCTTATCTGATCTGCAACATCAAATTGAGGTACAGGACGGCTGGAACCTGAACCAGAAAATTGAAACTATTTTAAGCAAACTTGATTTGCCTGAAGACAAACAACTCAAGGATTGTTCCGGCGGTGTACGCCGTCGTGTCATGTTGGCACAGGCCCTGGTTAGTGAACCAGAATTATTATTGCTCGACGAACCTACCAACCACATGGATATCTCTGCCATTACCTGGCTGGAAGAGTTTTTAATAGCCTATCAGGGTGCGCTGATCTTTATTACGCATGATCGTACTTTTCTTAAAAATGTAGCCACACGTATTATTGAACTGGATCGAGGCAATCTCACTTCATGGCCAGGTAACTATGAACGTTATCTGGAAAAGAAAGAAGAACTACTGGCAATGGAAGAACGTACCAATGCCAAGTTTGATAAAAAACTGGCTGAACATGAAGCGTGGGTTCGTCAAGGTATCAAGGCACGTCGTACACGCAATGAAGGCAAGGTACGTCGATTAGAGGCAATGCGTAAACAGCGCAGTCAACGTATTAGCCAGCAAGGGCGAGTCAGCCTGAATGTAGAGGAAGGCGAACAGTCAGGCAAGCGTGTTGTTGATTTACAGCATATCAACTTTAAATATGATGATTCCACTATCATTAATGATTTTTCAACCAACATCATGCGTGGTGATCGTATTGGTATTATGGGTCCCAACGGTTGTGGTAAAAGTACATTATTAAAAATTATCCTTGGTGAAATCAAACCTGAAAGTGGCAAGGTAATAATGGGTACTAAACTCGAGATTGCGTATTTTGATCAACAACGCGAGATCTTGGATTCGGAAAAAACAGTGCGTGAAAATATCAGTGAAGGCAGTGACTATGTCAATGTGCGTGGTCGCAGTCGTCATGTCATTGGTTATCTAAAAAGTTTCTTGTTTCCGCCTGAACGCATTGATTCACCTGTTAAGATTCTTTCTGGTGGTGAACGTAACCGTTTACTACTTGCGCGTCTGTTTACCAAACCAGCCAACATGATGGTGCTTGATGAGCCCACCAATGATCTGGACGTGGATACACTGGAACTGCTGGAGGATTTACTGGAAGAATACGAAGGTACATTATTACTGGTTAGCCATGATCGCGCCTTTCTTGATAATGTCGTCACCAGCACGATTGTGTTTGAAGGTGATGGCAAGTTTGAAGAATATGTCGGCGGCTACGAAGACATGCTGCGTCAGCGTAAAGCCCCCATGCAAACAGAAAACAATCTAAAGATAAGAAAAAAAGAACAACCACCAGAACAACCTAAAAAATCGAAGAAAAAACTCACATACAAGGAAACCCGTGAACTGGAACAATTGCCGGGGCTAATTGAACAACTGGAAATTGAGCAAGACCAGTTACAACAACAAATCGGTAGTAGTGAATTTTATCAACAGGATAAGGACAAAATCACAGAAACACTGGCGCGCATGGAAGAAGTAAATAGAGAATTGGAAAATGCTTATAAGCGTTGGGAATATTTAGATGCGGTGTGATTGTAGGTAGAAAATCATTTCTATTTAAATAATTTATTTATAACAAGTCACTAAAAACAAAGCCTTCCCGTTCCACCGTATCACCTAAAGTAATATCCACTGGTTGGCTGAACATAGGCCCTGCAAAGCAGAAACTATGAAACTCTCCATTTTCCCCACAGGGATCAACGTTATCAGGCAGGTCATTAATCAGGGATTGATTGTATTCACGCCCGGCAAAGGAAGGATCGATCTTTTTGGGATCAACACAGGTGATTTGGGCACGCAGTCCTGACTGCACCATGGTGTTTGCCAGTTCATCAGTAGGGATCCCCCAGATGGGAAACAGTGGGGTAATGCCGGTGTCTTTCAGTCTCGATTCACGGTATGCACGAATATCTTCCAGATAGAGATCACCAAAGGCCATGTATTCAATGCCCTCGTTTTTAATCGAGGCAATAAAATCATTCATTCTGGATTCGTAGATCTCATTAGTGCATGGATTGGGTAATGGAATAATATGTAGAGGCAGACCCACAGCCTTGGCTTGACGCTTTAATAACTCTACACGTACGGCATGCATGGCGACACGATCAAATTCTTCATTAATCGTACTGACCAGGCCGACCACTTCAATATCCGGATCTTGCCGTAATACATGCAGAGACCAGGCACTGTCCTTGCCTGAGCTCCACGATAACAGGGTGCGTTTTTTCATGCTGGCATTATGCCAGAATCAGAAACAAGAAAGGCCTCCCATCAAATGATGGAAGGCCTGTATTTGGAAGACTTGTTATTTTTGGGTCTGGAGGTGAGGTGCTGTAAAGGCATCAAGAATAAAGAAGAATGCGGCGTATAGCAGTCCACCGATGGCGGTATTATTGAGAAGCACTTCAGTTTGTGTACGCACAGCCAGGTCTTCATATTGACCTGTGATAATAAAGAAGAACATTACTGCGAACAGGGTTGCTCCAAGAGCGATATTCAACCACATAAATTTGCGTACTCGCTCTGGATTGTTTTTGATAATTGTTGGCATTGCTTTTAACTCCAAACAGTCAGAAATAATGAGCTGCATTATAATATGCTTATGTACTAATGAATTGATCAAGGTCAAATAAGTCCAAATACTAAAAATAATTAACTATATAAATCAATGAGTTAAATTTTTAACTCTATTAAGTTGCCTATATAGATGGCGAGATGGTGCACGAGGTGGGAAAAGGCTTCCCAAAGGAAAGACTTATTGAGGATTATTCCGGTTCATAGCCTAGATTGGGTGCCAGCCATCTTTCTATTTCACTCAGGCTCATCGCCTTGCGTTTAGCGTAATCTTTAACCTGATCATCATTGATCTTGCCCAGCCCAAAGTAACTGCATTGTGGATTGGCAAAATACCAGCCTGAGACAGAGGCGGCCGGATACATGGCATGGCTTTCAGTCAGTTTCACACCAGTATTGTTTTCTGCATCGAGTAACTGCCACAGCAGTGGTTTTTCAGTGTGATCAGGACAAGCGGGATAACCTGGTGCCGGACGGACACCTTTATATTCTTCTTTGATTAACTGGTCATTACCCAGAGTTTCATTATTAGCATAACCCCAGAACTCTTTGCGTACACGTTCATGCATTTGTTCGGCAAAGGCTTCGGCTAATCTGTCTGCCAGAGCTTTGAGCATAATGGAGTGATAGTCGTCATGATCTTTTTCAAATTTTTCTACATGTCCTTCAATATCAATACCGGCAGTCACAACAAAGGCACCGACATAATCTTCCCGACCGGAATCTTTCGGAGCAACAAAGTCAGCTAGACAACGGTTGGGTTTGCCAGCCGGGCGTTCAGTTTGCTGACGCAGGTGATGTAATATCAGCTTGTTGCCATCCACCGTTGTTTCAATGTCATCATCATTGATTTGATTGGCCGGGAAGAAACCGATCACGGCTCTGGCCTTGAGCCATTTTTCATCAACGATTTGTTTCAATAGTTTTTTTGCATCGGCCAATAGGTTTTTAGCCTC
>DAOVJZ010000104.1 GCA_030632035.1 Granulosicoccaceae bacterium
AGGCTATGAAGCTCTGCTTGATGATTTGCAACAGGATATTGAAAAAGTCACAACAGATAATGCAAATACATCATCAATTAGTGTCTCTATCCATGAGGAAGAAAGTTCACGTTATTTATCTGTGATTAAAAGAACAAAACAGTATATTGTTGATGGCGACATATTCCAGGCCAATCTGTCGCGCTTGTGGTCAGGTCAATTAAATAATGATTGCAGTCATGATGCACTTTATGAAAACCTGCGCACACAAAACCCGGCGCCTTTTTCCGGTATCATGACCTATAACGACACTTCAGTGATCAGTTCATCCCCCGAGCGTCTGGTATCAGTAAAAAATAACATAGTGCAAACCCGACCGATTGCAGGAACACGTCCACGCAGTACAGCTTCGGATGACGACCATGCCTTGTCGGATGAACTCATGAAGCACCCGAAGGAAAGAGCAGAACACATTATGCTGATTGATCTGGAAAGAAATGATCTGGGCCGCGTGTGTCAGGCGGGCAGCGTTGAAGTGAATGAACTCATGGTGCTGGAGAGTTATGCCCATGTTCATCACATTGTATCCAATGTGCAAGGTAAATTAAGAGATGATGTCACACCGGGTGAAGTGATTCGTGCCGTTTTTCCGGGTGGCACGATCACCGGTTGTCCGAAAGTACGCTGTATGGAAATTATTCATGAACTCGAACAAGCTGAACGCGGGCCTTATACCGGTTCAATGGGTTATTTGAATCGTGATGGCAGTATGGACCTAAATATCCTGATCCGCACTATTGTATGTAATAAAGATAAAATTTCCCTGCGTGCAGGGGCGGGGATTGTCGCAGACTCTATTCCTGAAAAAGAACTGGATGAAACACGCGCCAAGGCGCGCGGTATGTTGCTGGCATTAGGGATTAAACAGAAATAGCAAATCAAAAATTCATGATGCTAGTTAACGGAAAACAATCAGACACGATTTCTGCACACGACAGGGGGTTGCTTTATGGTGATGGTGTCTTCGAAACCATTGTGATCAGAAATGGAAAAATTGATTTTTTTGATCAACATCTGCAACGTTTGGCCAAGGGTTGTGAATCACTGTTAATGCCAAAGCCCGATATTGAAACCATCAGACAAGAAGTGCAATCCTTGTGCAAGGGTAAAACCGATCAAGTACTGAAAATCATTATCACGCGCGGTCAGTCTGAACGTGGTTATCAAATCCCCGATAACCAACAA
The DNA here is from genome assembly GCA_030632035.1 of Granulosicoccaceae bacterium. Taxonomy (GTDB): domain Bacteria; phylum Pseudomonadota; class Gammaproteobacteria; order DAOVJZ01; family DAOVJZ01; genus DAOVJZ01. The sequence goes on from DAOVJZ010000104.1 coordinate 1,225, forward strand.
ACAACACGCATTGTCGAACTGACCCCATTTCCAGATTACCCGTCGGAATACACGACTAATGGCGTCAGTGTCATGCTGTGCCAGCATCAACTTGGAATAAATCCGGCACTGGCCGGCATCAAACACCTGAACCGGCTGGAACAGGTGCTGGCACGTAATGAACTCAAAAACACGGACTTTACTGAAGGCCTGATGATGGATACAAACAACCATGTCATCGAAGGCACCATGACTAACCTTTTTGCGGTAAAAGCGGGTAAACTAATTACACCCGATTTATCCGGTTGTGGTGTTGCCGGCATAATGCGCGCTATTGTGCTGGAATTGGCAGAAAAAAATAATATTCCGTGTAGTATTGCCAAAATGACACCAGCGGATTTATTGAACAGTGATGAAATATTTCTGACAAACAGCCTGATTGGGATTTGGCCTGTAAAAAATATCGGGGAACAAAAGTTCAAACCTGGCGAAATAACAAAAAAATTAAAAGAACTCACCCATCAATGAAACAACGTCTGTTTAAATTAGTCGGCATTATGATCATCGTTGTCAGCTTTGCCAGTGCATGGCTTATAATGGACATGCGCTCCTTTTCCAAACTGCCGCTCAATCTCTCGCAAGAACCTGTCTATTACATGGTCAAGAAAGGCATGAACCTGAATCGCATTGCGGTTGATTTGGGCAAGCGCGGTATGCTGAAAAGTCCGCACTACATGATCTGGCTGGCACGTTTACGTGGTGGTGCAGATAACATCAAAGCAGGTGAATATGAAATCAAGCCCGGTATGTTGCCATCTGATTTTCTTGAGATGCTGACCTCGGGCAAGGTGATACTATATTCATTAACGCTGGTTGAAGGCTGGAACTTCAAACAAGTCATGGATGCGATTCATTCAGATGAACACCTTGTGCACACACTGAAAAATGTACCAAATGCCGATGTGATGGAAAAACTGGGTATGTCAGGCATACATCCAGAAGGTCATTTTTATCCTGACACTTACAAATTCAGTCGTGACATGACCGATGTGGATTTCCTGAAACGTGCCTGGCGTGCAACTAAACTGATACTGGAAAAAGAATGGGCCAATCGCGCTGATAACCTGCCGTATAAAGAACCCTATGAAGCCCTGATCATGGCTTCCATCATTGAAAAAGAAACCGCACTATCCAGCGAGCGCAAGGCCATTGCCGGTGTGTTTGTGCGCCGTCTAAAAAAGGGTATGCGTTTACAAACTGATCCCACCGTCATTTATGGTATGGGAGAAAACTACAAAGGTAATATTCGACGCCGTGATCTGACAACCGATAATCCCTACAACACCTATCGCATTAATGGATTACCGCCCACACCGATTGCCATGCCGGGTATGCTCGCAATCAATGCGGCATTACATCCATCACCTGGTGATGCACTTTATTTTGTGTCCAGAGGTGATGGCAGTCACCACTTTTCCGCCACCCTTGATGAACACAACCAGGCCGTTATTAAATACCAATTAAAGGGCAGGAAGCGTAAATTTTCTTCCATGCCGGTAGAGAAAAATAAAAATGAGTGAACAAGGTTTATTTATAACGCTTGAAGGCATTGAAGGTGTCGGCAAAACCACCAACATGGAATTCATACACCAGCAGTTACTGGCTGCAGGTAAAGAGGTCGTTTTAACCCGCGAACCCGGTGGTACTTCACTGGGTGAAGATATTCGTAATCTGTTACTGGGCCACAAACACGATGGCATGTCATCCGAAACTGAATTATTGTTAATGTTTGCGTCCCGTGCAGAACATTTATCCAAAGTAATTGCGCCTGCCGTGATGGATGGTAAGTATGTGTTATGTGATCGCTTTACCGATGCCACCTTTGCCTATCAAGGCGGTGGGCGCGGCATTTCGACACAACGTATTCAGGAACTGGAACAATGGGTGCAGGGTGATATGCGTCCCGACGTAACATTTTTACTTGATGTGCCAGTTGAGGTCGGACTGGAGCGCGCAGGTAAACGCAGTGCTGCCGATCGCTTCGAAAAGGAAGACATGGTTTTTTTTCAGCGAGTACGTGATAGATACCTTCAACTGGCGGATGAATCTCCACAACGTTTTCGCGTCATTGATGCCTCGAAAGCGCTCGATGACGTCCAGCAACAGATTAAAGATGCCTTACAAGGTGTTTTGAAGTAGATTATCTATATGAGTAGTCCACTTCCCTGGCAAACCACACAATGGCAACAACTGTCTGAGCAGTCACAGGCCAAGCGCTTGCCCCATGCCTTGTTACTCACCGGTATCAAGGGTATTGGCAAAACCTATTTCGCTGAATCCTTCGCTGAATCCCTATTATGTGAATCGCACCAAATGGATGGCTCAGCCTGTGGGCAATGTCGAAGCTGTTTACTGGTTGCCGCCGGTAGTCATCCCGATCTGACGGTCATACAACCAGAAGAAGACAGCAAAGTCATCAAGATTGACCAAATTCGCAAAGTCATCACATCAGTAACCCTTACTCCGCAATACGCTGGCTATAAAATCATCATTATTTCACCGGCTGATGCTATGAACCGCAATGCGGCCAACAGTCTGCTCAAGACGCTGGAAGAGCCGCCCGGACAAGCCTTACTCGTGCTGTCCACAGATAAGCCAGCACATCTGCCAGCCACTGTTCGTAGTCGCTGTCAGCAGCTTAAATTTAATGCCCCTGCACGCAACGAGGCATTAGCGTGGCTAAAGCAACAACCAACCCCAATCGAGCAGGCTGAAACATTGCTGGATCTGGCCAGCGGCGGCCCTCTGGAGGCCATCAAACTGGCTGAAAACGATATTTTGGAGCGCAGAACCTCACATTTCAGCGGATTTAACGAAATTGCGGGCGGAAATCACGAACCGACTAAATTAGCCGCAGAATGGCTAAAAAATGGACTTAAACAGCCGCTATACTGGTTAAGTACTTGGATTATGGACATTATTCGGCTGAAAATGGTGTCACAACCACCCCGGCTGACCAACCCGGATCTCAAGGCAGATTTGCAGCATTTTGCTGAGAGATTAAACTTAACAAGATTGTATGAGTTTCAGGAAAAAATAACAGAAACGCTCAGACTGTCAGAATCACAATGTAACGAACAAATGTTACTGGAAAGTCTGCTGATAGAATGGAAACGATTACAAAAGAATTAAAAAATGGCTGATAACAAACAACCACCAATGCGACAAGGGATTTTATCCCTCACCATTAAAGACAAAGGCGCTCTTTATTCTGCCTATATGCAATTTGTAAAAAATGGCGGTCTTTTCATTCCCACCAATAAAAGCTACAAGATTGGTGACGAAGTATTCATGTTGCTTACATTGATGGAAGAAACCGAAAAATTACCTGTCGCAGGCAAGGTTGTCTGGATAACACCCAAAGGTGCGCAGAACAACCGTCCAGCCGGCATTGGCGTACAATTCAGTGATCAAGACAATGGCTCAGCACGCAACAAAATAGAAACCTATCTCGCCGGTGCAATGAAATCAGATCGCCCGACACACACGATGTAATTAGCAAATAAAACAGTTATCATAAACGGGCTGCAAGGCCCGTTTTTTTATTGAAAGAGAAGTTTAAATGAGTAACAAACCTTACCTGATAGATTCCCATTGCCATCTGGACAGACTCAACCTTGATGCATTCGATGGCAGTTTGGATGCCGCACTAGATGAAGCACGCAAAAACGGCGTAGGGCACATGTTATGTGTGTGCATTGACCTTGATAACTTCAAGGATGTCATTGCTATTGCCAAGGCAAACAAAGATGTCTCTGCCTCAGTCGGTATACATCCAAACGATGAAGTTGATCACGAGCCAACAGCAGATGAGCTCATCGAACTCGCACAAGATCCCGAAGTCGTCGCAATCGGTGAAACCGGACTCGACTATTTTCGTAGTGAAGGCGATCTTGAATGGCAACGCGAACGTTTTCGTCAACACATCGCCGCGGCCAAAGGCAGTAACAAACCACTCATTATTCACACCCGTGAAGCACGCGAAGACACTATCAAGATCATGCAAGAAGAAACCGCTGCCGACATCGGTGGCGTCATGCATTGCTTCACCGAAAACTGGGATATGGCCAAGCAAGCACTCGACATGAACTTCTATATCTCATTCTCCGGCATCGTGACTTTCAAAAGCGCACAGGAACTCATGGAAGTCGCCAGGCAAGTCCCCGAAGATCGCATCCTGATTGAAACCGACTCACCTTATCTTGCTCCGGTACCGTTTCGCGGTAAAACCAACTATCCTGCCTATGTGCGTTATGTGGCAGAACATATTGCTAACCTGCGTGGTACTACACCGGAACATATCGCAGAAGTTACAACGCGTAATTATCACCAACTGTTTGGGTAGTCCCCTTATTCCTTCCCTCTTGAGGGGGGAAGGTTAGGCAACCTGAGCAAAGCGAAGAAGTGCTGAATGAAACCCGAAGGGGTTCTACAGTGATGGGGGTGAAATATATAAAAACAAAACCTTAACCGCTAAGTCGCCAAGAATTTCTATCATTTCGACCAAGCGCGCGCGACCTGAGCGAAGCGAGGAAGTACTTGATGAAACCCGAAGGGATTCTGAAGTAAGTGGGGAAATCTCTCTTTCAGTCTCAATAATCTGCAAACAAACGAAAAACACACTAATAACAACAGATTTTTATTGACCCAAAACCTGTATAGAAATACATTGATGCACAGGAGCAACACTAAAAAGTAATTAAGTTATTTCTAAT
>DAOVJZ010000142.1 GCA_030632035.1 Granulosicoccaceae bacterium
AATGCATTATCAATCTTGTCCCAGAAAGCAATTTTGACCGGGTCATAAAACCAGCTTCCCAGAAGCAGGGCAGCGGTCAGATTGCAGAAGAGTAGAATAAACGGGTGCCATTTATTGGCAGGGTGATTTGACATAGTTGGTTTTGTTTTTGGAACGCCTTTTTTATTAGGGTGATATGATAGGGGATACATACTTGGCTTACAATTAGCAAAACGGTAATCTAGGCGTGTACTCGGATAATAATGACCAACCAGGAGTTAAAATATGCTCGATCATGGTGAAAAACGTGACTTCATACGAATGACAGTCGATTGTCAGGTGTCTTATCGTGAAGTGGGCGCTGAAGAAGTCCACACGGGCAATACTAAAAACCTGAGTGGAAAAGGTATTTTGTTTATGTCAGAAACAGAAATTCCTATTGGCACCTTACTGGAAGTCAATGTCTCACCTGATAATGATATCACCCCGAGGCTGGATGCGACTGTAGAGGTCGTACGTATAGAGATTTTTGAGCCGGGGAAATATGAGATTGGTTGTCTGATTAAAGAGCTGAAAAGCTAATCACACGAATAAATCAACAAACTCACCAGTTTTTCCTTCCTTACGAATATCGGTGTGACCCTCATAGCTGGCAATAGCCTGGCGTGACGAGGTCGATCCTGAAAATGACTCCCGGAAAAGGCTTTGCTGAAATACCTGTGATTTGTTGTAGATTTCATCAGATGAGGGCGGCTGGTTCCTGAGCACTTCACCGGCGACCACCCTTTCCTTTTCAGTACGCTGGTTACTATTGTTATTTGATGGTGTGACAGCAGCCGGGTCGTCTTTGTTGTTCCGCTTTTGGGTTGGAACCTGAGTTTGATAAAGGCTGGCGAGTGATTGGGTTATTTTCATAAATTTTATAGTTAATGAGTGTTCACTCCCGGAAAGCCAGCATCGGGAAGCGGGTTAACAAGTTATTAATTCTAGCCGGAATAACAGGTTTGCCAAGTTTGTGTTAGTAAGTACTAACTTTAATTAAATACAATAAAAAACAATTAGTTATGTAAAGTTACCCCATAAATCATGCTCATCAGCATGGGTAATTTTAACCTGACAGAAATCTCCAGGCTCAACTTCCCCATTGGCTTTGATTATAACCTGGCCATCGACCTCGGGGGCATCACCACGGGATCGTGCCAAGACTACCTCGTTATCAACCTCATCCACGAGTACGTCCATTGTTTGTCCAATCTTGCTCTGTAACTTGCCTGCGCTGATATCGCCCTGAACAGCCATGAAGCGCTCCAGCCGAGCTTGCTTAATTTCTTCAGGAACCGGGTTGGCCAATTGATTGGCAGTAGCACCCTCAATATCGGAATAGGCAAAACATCCGACCCTGTCCAGTTGGGCCTTGTGCAGGAATTCCAGCAAGTATTCAAAATCGTCTTCGGTCTCACCCGGAAAGCCCACGATGAAGGTACTACGTAGGGTTAGATCTGGGCAGATATTACGCCATTGTTTAATCCGATCGAGCATCTTGCTCTCATTGGCTGGCCGTTTCATGGCCTTGAGTATGGTCGGGCTGGCATGCTGCATGGGAATGTCCAGATAGGGCAGTATCAGGCCTTCTGCCATCATAGGAATCAGCTCATCAACATGTGGATAGGGGTAGACATAGTGCAGTCGTATCCAGATATCGAGTTCTCCCAAGGCGCGTGCCAGATCCGTGATATGAGATTTCACGGCCTGCCCGTTCCAGATGGCAGGCTGGTATTTGATATCCAGACCATAGGCACTGGTGTCCTGTGCAATTACCAGTAATTCCTGGACGCCACCTTCTACCAGTGCAGAGGCTTCCTGCATGATGTCGGTAAAAGGACGGCTTTCCAGTGGGCCACGCAGTGACGGGATAATACAAAAACGGCATTTGTGGTTACAGCCTTCCGAGATTTTGAGATAGGCATAATGGCTCGGAGTCAGCTTGATACCGGCAGCCGGAACCAGCTGGATATGGGGATCACTGGCTGGAGGGGCATGTTTATGGATGGCTTCCATGACTTCTGCGGTGGCATGGGGGCCGGTAACGGCCAGAATTTCAGGGTATTTTTCCCGAATCAGGGTCTCATTTACACCCAGGCAGCCGGTCACGATAACGCGACCATTTTCATTCATGGCCTCATTAATAGTCTCCATGGATTCGGCCACGGCATCTTCAATAAAGCCACAGGTATTGATGACAACCAGATCGGCCCCTTCATATTGAGGCCAGATTTCATAACCTTCGGCCCGGAGCTGGGTAATGATACGTTCTGAATCTACCAGCGCCTTGGGGCAACCCAGACTGACAAAACCGATTTTGGGAGGAACTAGAGACATAGGTAAATGGTCACAGTTATAATCAATTTTTAATAAAAACTGACCACAAAGGTCAGGACTCAGGTTTGAAATGGGGAATCATATGGTGCGTATTATAACGCTTATTCTGGTAATAGGTCTCAGTGGGTTGGCATGTAGTGATGGTAGTAGCAATGCCTTTGTTACCCCTGAAGAACATCGGGTTGTATTTACCACGACTGGTAATTTTGATGATGTGAAAACCTATATCACGGATGAAATCAAAAACCGGGGACTGGTGGTCAACAATGTTTCCCATATCGGTAATATGCTCGAACGTACGGGTAAGGATATGGGGATTGGTAAAAAGATTTATATCAAGGCCGAAGCGCTGGAGTTCTGTAGTGCGACAGTTTCACGTAAAATGATGGAAGCTGATCCACACAATATTGTAATGTGTCCTTACATTATTTTTATTTACGTTTTACCTGATGAAGCAGAGAAGGTTTATATTTCCTATCGTCGTCCTGTTGCTGATGGTTCACCTGCAGTAAAAGAGTCTTTGAAGGGTGTTGAAGATTTGTTACAGGGAGTTATTAAAGACGCACTGTAATTTATTTTTCGCGCGCAATGGCACGGTAGCCAATGTCAGTACGGTAATAAACATCTTTCCAGTTGATCTGTTGAACCAATTTATACGCATTTTGTTGTGCTTCTTTAAACGTGTTGCCCAATGCAACGGCACACAAGACACGACCGCCAGCAGTTACTACATTGCTGTCTTTCATTGCAGTACCGGCATGAAAGACTTTTTCTGTTTCTAAATCTTTTACAGGCAGACCAGTAATCACATCTCCTTTATTGTAGGAGTCTGGATAACCACCCGCAGCCAGAACCACACCTAACGAGATACGATCATCCCATTCAGCTTTAACTTGATCCAGTTTACTATCCAGGGCGGCATTACAAAGTTCTGTCAGATCAGATTTAAGACGCATCATAATGGGTTGTGTTTCCGGATCACCAAAGCGGCAATTGTATTCCAGTACCTTGGGAATGCCGTCCTTGTCGATCATTAAACCAGCATACAGAAAACCGGTATAGGGGTAACCTTCCTGTTCCATACCCTTAACAGTCGGTTCAATGACTTCTTTCATAGCACGTAGATGAATTTCATCTGTCACAACAGGAGCAGGAGAATAGGCACCCATACCACCGGTATTAGGCCCCTTATCACCATTATCACGCGCCTTATGATCCTGTGATGTTGCCAGTGGTAAAATATTTTTACCATCAACCATGACAATAAAACTGGCTTCTTCACCGGTCAGGAATTCTTCAATTACGACACGGTGACCGGCATCGCCGAAGGCATTGCCTTCAAGCATATCTTTTACTGCATCAATGGCTTCCTGTTCATTTTGCGCGAGGATGACACCTTTACCTGCCGCCAGACCATCGGCCTTTATAACAATGGGCGCACCTTTTGATTTAATGTAGTCAACGGCTTTGTCGATTTCGGTGAAGACACCATAGTCAGCTGTCGGGATGTTGTATTTTTTCAGAAAGTCTTTACTGAAGGCCTTTGAGCCTTCCAGTTGTGCGGCACCTTGTGTAGGGCCAAAACAACGCAGGTCGGCTTTTTGAAATGCATCGACTACGCCCATGACCAAAGGCACTTCTGGTCCAACAATTGTTAATTCAATATTGTTGTCTTTGGCAAAGTTAACCAGCGCATCAATATCTTCCACACCAATGGCGACATTTTCCAGTTTAGGTTCAGTGGCTGTACCAGCATTACCAGGTGCAACAAATACCTTTTCAACTTTTACAGATTGCGCAGTCTTCCATGCCAGTGCATGTTCACGACCACCACCACCAATAATCAATACTTTCATAATAAATTCTTTGTAATAAATATTTAGTGTCTGAAATGTCTCATTCCGGTAAAGACCATGGCTATGCCGTGTTCATCTGCAGCCTGTATGACCTCATTATCACGCATGGAACCACCGGGTTGTATCACGGCGGTGATGCCGGCTTCAGCTGCTGCATCAAGTCCATCACGGAACGGGAAGAATGCATCAGATGCCATGACTGAACCTTTAACTTCCAGATTTTCATCAGCCGCTTTAATGCCGGCAATCTTCGCGCTGTACACGCGACTCATTTGTCCGGCACCAACACCAATGGTCATGCCGTCCTTGCAATAAACAATGGCATTGGATTTAACAAACTTGGCGATCTTCCATGAGAACAGTAAATCATTAATTTCCTGATCAGAAGGTGCGCGTTTAGTGACAATCTTTAAATCATCTTTGGTGACACTACCCAGATCCACATCCTGTACCAACAGGCCACCGCTGATGCGTTTGAAATCCAGTGCTGATGGACGGGTTGCATCCCACTGACCGCAGTTCAAAACGCGTACGTTTTTCTTTTCAGCCAGAATGGGTTTGGCATCGTCATTAATACCCGGCGCAATGATCACTTCAACAAACTGTCGGTCAATAATCGCCTTGGCAGTTTCTGCATCCAGCGACTGGTTAAACGCAATAATGCCGCCAAAGGCAGACGTTGGGTCCGTTTTGAATGCACGATCATAGGCACCCATAATGGAATCACTGACGGCAACACCACATGGGTTTGCGTGTTTTACAATTACACAGGCGGG
>DAOVJZ010000028.1 GCA_030632035.1 Granulosicoccaceae bacterium
GGCATAATCGCGCACGCGTCTTAATAAACGATTGGCAATACGTGGTGTACCGCGTGAACGGCGCGCGATTTCACTCGCCCCTTCTTTATCCATATCCATGTCAAAAATACGCGATGAACGCGTAACGATGTCAACCAGTTCTTTAGTGTTGTAATACTCAAGGCGTTGCACAATGCCGAAACGATCACGCAGTGGTGAGGTGAGTAATCCGGCACGGGTAGTTGCTCCCACTAATGTAAATGGTGGTAAGTCCAGTTTGATAGAACGCGCCGCAGGACCTTCACCGATCATGATGTCGAGTTGAAAGTCTTCCATCGCCGGATACAAGACTTCTTCCACAATCGGACTCAAACGATGAATCTCATCAACAAACAATACATCGTTTTCTTCCAGATTAGTCAGAATGGCGGCCAGATCACCGGGACGTTCCAGTACGGGGCCGGAGGTATGGCGCATATTGACGCCCATTTCATTAGCCACGATATGTGACAGTGTTGTTTTACCGAGTCCGGGCGGGCCAAAGATCAGCACATGATCAAGTGCCTCTTTGCGTTTGCGTGCCGCCTCGATAAAGATTTCCATTTGTTCGCACACAGCAGTCTGACCAACATAATCACTGAGTTTATGGGGGCGAATAGATTCATCCTGCTTTTCTTCTACCGACGTGGTTTTGGATGAAATGAGACGATCAGTTTCAATCATTTGTTTATCCCCTATTTAACCACTGACTTCAATGCCAAACGAATAATATCTTCGCTTTCCAGTTCGGCAGTATTTTCTACCTGTCGCACCATACGGCTGGCTTCGTGTGCCTTGTAACCCAGTGCGATCAGTGCATTAACGGCATCACTCACCGGCGTTGCACCATTATTCATTTCATTGCCGACTACGATGCTTGAATTTTCAACTGTAATTTCAGGCAACTTATCACGCATTTCAATAATCAAACGCTCGGCTGTCTTTTTACCAACACCGGGCAGGCGTGTTAAACCTGCCGCATCACCATCTAGTACACAGGAGGTAAATTCGTCCGTTGAAATACCGGAAAGAATGGTCAAGGCAAGACGTGGCCCGACACCATTTATACGGATCAGGTTACGAAATAAACCACGTTCATGTTCGGTGGCAAAACCAAACAGTTGTTGTACATCTTGACGTACAACAAGATGGGTAAATAAAGTAACGTCCTTGCCCAGTTCGGGTAAAACATAAAACGTACTCATGGGTGCGTCGACTTCATAACCGACACCCTGTACGTCTACTAACAAGGAAGGGGGTTGTTTATTGATTAATGCGCCTTTCAATCTGCCTATCATTGTAATCGCCCATTTCGCCATTCAGTCGTTTCTGCAATTCGTGCAATCCCGTCACGCATGTTCACATGACACAATGCGATCGCCAATGCATCGGCTGCATCAGCTTGAGGAACACCCTGTAATTTCAATAATGCCGTTACCATATGCTGGATCTGATCCTTACTCGCCCGACCATGCCCAACAATGGATTGTTTAACTTGTGTTGCTGCATATTCATGCACTGGCAATGATGCTAATGACGCGGCACAAATTGCAACGCCACGTGCCTGCCCTAACTTCAATGCAGAATCAGCATTGCGTGCCATAAATACCTTTTCAATCGCAAACTCATCAGGCTGATGCTGATCGATAATTTCATTCACGTAGACAAAAATAGATTTGAGTTTATCGGCAAGGTTGTCACCTTCGGTTCTAATACAACCACTGGTAACATAAGAGGTCTTTTTCCCCGCAATATCAACCACACCAAAACCTGTTGTAATGGAGCCGGGGTCGATACCAAGGATACGGGTCATTTTTATAATTTATAATTCTTAGTGTTTAGTTAACGATAAATTCCATCGTACTTAATCTCGAATTATAGAGGAACCTCTTAATAAGTTCATTAAGCGGATGATGGCAAGGCGAAAAGAAGCGAAAAAACGGAGTTTACACGTCAGTAAATGAGTATTTTGAGCTTCTTTTCAACGCAGTCCAGCGCCGCTTCAGGGACTTATTAAGAGGTGCCGGGTTAAAGCTGGTTCATAATCTCATCTGAGATATCCGCATTCGAATACACATCTTGTACGTCATCCAGCTCTTCGAGCATATCCAGTAACTTGAGCATCTTCTCAGCATCTTTCAGCTCAATCTCGGCACTAGTGGATGCCTTCATAGTCACTTCTGCATGCTCTGGTTCGTGACCAGCCGAGACCATGGCCTCTTTCACATTCACAAACTCATCCGGGACAACGACGACATCAATAGAACCATCATCATTCGTCTGGATATCTTCGGCACCGGCTTCAAGCGCGGCTTCCATAATCGTATCTTCATCAGTACCGGTCGGATAGCTGATAAGACCAGTTTTACTGAATAAATAGGCCACTGACCCATCGGTCCCCAGATTTCCGCCACACTTGGTGAACGCATGGCGCACCTCAGAAACCGTACGATTACGATTATCGGTCAGGCAATCGACCATCACAGCCACACCGCCAGGACCATAGCCCTCATAGAGCACTTCCTCATAATTCTCGCCATCTGCCGCACCCGAACCACGTTTTACCGCCCGTTCAATGGTGTCCTTGGTCATGTTGCCCGCCAACCCCTTGTCGATGGCCAGACGCAGTCTGGGATTAGCATCAGGATCACCCCCACCCTGACGGGCAGCGGTGGTAATTTCACGAATCAGCTTGGTAAATAACTTGCCACGTTTGGCATCCTGAGCCTTTTTTCTATGCTGGATATTGGCCCATTTACTGTGTCCTGCCATAACTTCTCACCATATTACTAATAAATTGGCGTTATTCTATCATCATTGGGAGAACAGAAAAATCGGCTGATTTGCCAGATATCAGGCCCGAAGAAATGAGCAAATCGCCCGTACCACAGCACGGGAAAACAGCATACTGGTGTGATTTACGGGCAAAATGATGTGCTCAGCCAGTCCGTCCATCCGGGTTTCTTCTACGGCCACCGTGCCATCATGTGGTATCGGTAAACGGGTCAGGATACTCCCGGCACCAAACCAGCTTTCACCGGCTATCATCTTCACCGGGACAGAATCCGGTAATTGCCTGATTCCACTGTGCAGAACATCACAACTGCCCCCCATCATCTTGCGTCCAGCCTTCCAGCTTGCCAGTACACGACCGGCCTTACTTCCGGCAATGGGAGAACCCAACATAATAATTTGTTCTATTTTTAAATCAGGATGTTGTTTAACTGTCTCTGCACTCAACAATCCACCGAGACTATGTCCCACCAATGTCACAGGAGAATCAAACCGGGAAATAAACTGGTACAGGGTACCAATGTTTTTCTGCCATGAATTTAAAACAGAACCATAGGCAAACCGGCGTGCATCAAACCCGCAACGTTGAACACCACGTCGCAAGAAAAAAGTTGAATTACCCGACATCCAGATACCGGGGACAAAGATAACGGTTTTCATATTGCCAGTCTAACATGCATAAAAAAGGCCGGTTTTAACCGGCCTTTAAAAGTATGAAGTTTAATCATTAAGTACTAAATTGTCTGGACAGACCCGTTAATAATTTAACCTTGTCTTCCATCGCTTTACTGGCTGAAGCTGCTTCCTCTACCAAGGCCGCATTTTGTTGTGTCACATCATCCATTTGCGTTATCGCCTTGTTAACCTGATCAATACCACTGGCCTGTTCATTACTTGAAGATGCAATCTCGGCAACAATATCTGCTACTTTTTTCACGCCTGACAAAATTCCATCCAGTGTTTTACCTGAATCAGAAACCAATTGTGTACCTTCTTCAACCTTATTAACACTTTCAGTAATCAGAACCTTGATCTCTTTTGCAGATTCCGCACTTCGACCCGCCAGAGCGCGTACTTCTCCAGCCACAACCGCAAACCCACGTCCCTGCTCCCCTGCTCTCGCTGCTTCAACAGCCGCATTCAACGCTAATAAATTCGTCTGGAATGCAATCTCGTCAATAACACTAATAATATCGGCAATCTTTTTACTGCTGGTATTAATCTCACCCATTGACGCAACGGCTTTCGAAACAACTTCACTGCCACCTTCTGCTTCTGTTCTTGTGCCGGCGGCAATCTTGCTGGCTTCCTGTGTGTTATCAGAATTCTGTTTCACCGTTGCTGTCATTTCTTCCATGCTGGACGCAGTTTCTTCCAGACTAGAGGCCTGCTCTTCTGTTCGTTGTGAAAGATTCAGGTTCCCGCGTGCAATTTCTGATGCTGATTTATTCAAGACATCGGCAGATTCCTTGATACGACCAACAACAGTACGCACCTTGGCTTGTAAAAAGATTTGTCCAAATTGTATCTGGCCTATTTCATCTGTTTTACCGGTATAAACATATTGCGCCAATACATCATCATGAAAACCTTTAGATTCTTTTGCCAGCTCCAGAATGGGAGCAAGCAGATAACGAATACCGGCAAAACCCAAACCAAACGATACTGCCAGTCCTGCAAGTACAGACATTAAGCTAGCCTGACCAGTCAACCACATCCCTGCCATGACAGGTGCAATAGCAATAAAAAAGGCAGTCAGGAATTTACCCGTAATCCCAAGAGGATATTTTGCCAGACTGACATTTTCCAGTTTGGAAGTCTTTTTGTCATGTTCTGATTTTCCTGCCATGACCTTGGCATAAAGTTTATCGGCACGATTGACCCATTCTTTCTTTGGTTTTGTGCGTACCGACTGAAAACCAATAACCTGATCACCTTCGTATTGTGGACAAACATAGGCATCCACCCAATAGTAATCACCATTCTTACAACGGTTCTTTACCAGCCCGACCCAGGGCTTGCCATCCTTCAATTGAGTCCATAACATATTAAATGCTTCTGGCGGCATATCAGGATGACGCACTGTGTTATGGTTTTTTCCGATAATTTCATTATCATCAAAACCACTGATTTGCATGAAGTCTGCATTTGCAGAATTTATTATTCCCTTCAGATCAGTAGTCGAGATAATCTCGATATCATCTAAATAGTTGTTTTCTGACTTCGTTACCGGTTGATTGATTCTCATGTCGATTCCTTGCCTATATTAAACAATGTCTCTATGCATTTCTGAAAAAGCAGCACATAGAAACAAAAACTCATAAAAGCCTATAAGTTTAGTGGTTTTATAGGTTTTAACCTATGTCTCCTCGTCGACCAATTAATAAATAAACTTTAGTCATTTTTAGAAGGGTTATTCCGGTTTAAAATAATTTGAGGATCAATCAAAACAAAAAGACCGGTAAAAACCGGTCTTTTAAATGTATCGTTTTAGTGTGGTTAGTAAAGACTAACCGGTTCCGGTTTTCTTCTCTTCTGGCTTGGGTTTGGCACGCAGGCGGATACCCAGTTCACGCAATTGCTTTTCATCTATTTCGGATGGCGCTTCGGTGAGCATACAACGGGCAGTCTGGGTTTTGGGGAAGGTAATCACTTCACGGATAGATGATGAACCTGTCATCAACATGGCCAGACGATCCAGTCCAAACGCAATGCCGCCATGGGGTGGGCAACCGTATTTAAGTGCATTGAGCAGGAAGCCAAATTTTTCTTCTGCTTCTTTATCATCAATGCCAAGTAAATCGAGTACCTTGCGTTGTACCGCTTCACGGTAAATACGCATGGAACCACCACCGATCTCACTGCCGTTTAACACCATGTCGTAGGCGCGTGAGTTGCAGTTACCTGGATCGGATTCGAGTTTTTCGAGGTCTTCTTCTTTGGGCGAAGTAAACGGATGATGCAGGGCGACCCAACGTTTGGCTTCTTTGTCATATTCAAACATCGGGAAGTCAACAACCCAGACTGGTTTCCAGCCATGTTCGATAATTTCACGGTCATGACCCACACGAACACGCAACGCACCGAGTGCTTCATTCACTACCTTGGTCGTATCGGCACCAAAGAACACCAGATCACCATCTTGTGCGCCGGTGCGCTCCATGATGGTAGCAATAGATTCATCTGGCATAAATTTCAGGATAGGTGACTGCATACCGTCACGACCCTTGGCCACTTCAGTAATCTTGATATAAGCCAGTCCTCTTGCACCATAGATACCAACAAACTTGGTGTATTCATCAATTTCCTTACGGGACATCTCGCTACCCTTGGGAATACGCAGTGCAGCAACACGACTGTTCGGATCATTGGCAGGACCAGAGAATACTTTAAATTCGACATCTTTCAGTACATCACCGACTTCAACCAATTCTAATGGAATACGCAGATCAGGATTATCAGCACCATAACGATCCATGGCTTCGGCATAGCTAATGCGCGGAAACGGATTTGGCAGTGCGATTTCCAGCACATGGGCAAAGACATCACGGATCATGTCTTCCATGAGTGTCATGATTTGTTCTTCATTCAAAAATGATGTTTCGATATCGAGCTGGGTAAATTCCGGTTGACGATCAGCACGTAAATCTTCATCACGGAAACAACGCACGATTTGATAGTAACGATCCATGCCCGACATCATCAAAAGTTGTTTGAACAATTGTGGTGATTGCGGCAGTGCAAAGAACTCTCCCTGATGCACACGACTTGGTACCAGATAATCACGCGCGCCTTCTGGAGTTGCCTTGGTCAGTACCGGTGTTTCCATGTCATAGAAACCATTGTTATCAAGGAAGTTACGCAGGCCTCGCACAATATCCGAACGCATACGCAAACGCTCCAGCATGGGTTGGCGGCGCATGTCGATATAACGATAACGCAAACGAATTTCTTCGCTGATCTCATCATCCGCATCATCGAGCTGGAACGGTGGAGTTTCTGATTTATTCAGGACTTCAAGTTGCTTACCCAGTACTTCGATCTGGCCGGTTTTCATATCCGGATTCACGGTGCCATCCGGGCGCTGGCGCACTTTGCCCTTGATGCGAATAACGAACTCATTACGAACTTGTTCAGCGATTTGGAAGCTTTCCTGAACATCTGGATCGAACACTACCTGGGCAATGCCTTCCCGATCCCGCAGATCGATAAAGATAACCCCACCGTGGTCACGGCGCCGGTGTACCCAGCCGCACAATTCAACTTCTTGATCTATATGGCTTTCTGTCAGATCGCCGCAATAATGACTTCGCATACAATGACTTCCGTTCTAATCAGGCCGCCATAGCTACAATGACGAACCTATATAAAGGTTAACAAGAGGGGCAGAATCTTAAGGGTTGGCGGCCTTTCGCGCAACTACAGGGGCCTGCCGGGTTCAGGGCTTCGTGGACTCAACCAAAGTTTCAGCCCCGGCCTTATCCCACTCGGGAACCACGACACCAAGGGAAATCACCATTTTCAGGCCATCATCAACCGCCATATCGAGCTTGATGGTGTCTTTCTTTGGGATTATCAGGATAAAACCGGAAGTTGGGTTCGGTGTCGTTGGCACAAAAACAGTCACTACTTCTTCACCCGTCTTGTCCTGTACCTCACCCACAGTCTTACCAGTCTGAAACGCCAGTGTATAGATACCCTCACGCGGGTACTGAATAAGTAATACATTTCGGAAAGAATCACCTGCTGTGGAGAACAGGGTTTCGATAACCTGCTTAACGCCGGTATAGATACTGCGCACAAGAGGAATACGGTTCAACAAGGATTCCCAAATCGCGACCAATTGGCGTCCAAACAAATTGGCTGCGATCATTCCTGTTACAAGCACTACAAAGACAGAAAGCACAACACCCAGACCGGGAATGGTAAAACCAATCAACGTTTCCGGCTGATATTTAGCCGGCAACAATAATAGAGTACGATCCATCAAGTTAATCAAAAACTTGATAATAAAGAAGGTGACACCGAGAGGTACCCAGACCAGAATCCCAGCGATTAGATAGCGTTTTAGTATGCCCATTAAAGATCCATTTATTTTAGTTATTATTTAACTGATACTACTTGCAGGCACAACCGCCACCAGCACAAGAATGAGATGATTTTGGTGATGAAGATTCTTTTTTCTTCTCATCTTTCTTTTTATTGCCACCCTTGAAATCAGTTTCATACCAGCCACCGCCTTTTAAACGAAAACTGGGTGCCGACACCATTTTTTTCAGCATTGATTCGCCGCACTCGGGACAATCAGTCAGGACAGAATCACTGATTTTCTGGATGGCCTCAAACGTGTGGCCACATTTGCTACATTGATAATCAAAAATCGGCATACTTATAACCTTTACTAGTTTACGACGTCTTCCCACAACATGAGGCTGGCTACCTTGAATTCAAGCCCACCCTATTGCTAACCTGTTGAAATATTATCCAATTATACGCCTATTTTGACCACAATGCGGACAAAAAATCTCATAAATGACAGGGTGATATCCGGGTCTGAGATGAGCAGGGAAACATAAAGACAGGTAAACTGGATAGCATGATGTACCGCACCCACACCACACTCCCCAAAAAAAAGCGCGATGACTGGAAAACTATTCGTTCCCTGACACCCTTCCTGTGGGAATACCGGGGACGCGTAATTGCCGCTCTGGGATTCCTGATCTTTGCCAAGATTGCCAATGTAGGTGTGCCATTGGCATTAAAAGAAATTGTCGATGCGCTGGATACCAGCACCGGACAACAGCTGGTTCTGCCCCTGATGTTGTTGCTCGGCTATGGTGCATTACGACTATCCAGTTCTTTCTTTAATGAACTACGTGATTCTATTTTTGCCAAGGTACGTCACGGTGCCATGCGCAAAGTCTCTGTGCGCGTACTGGAACACTTGCATAACTTGTCATTACGCTTTCATCTGGATCGCAAAACCGGTGCAATCACACGTGA
Organism: Granulosicoccaceae bacterium; assembly: GCA_030632035.1. Taxonomy (GTDB): domain Bacteria; phylum Pseudomonadota; class Gammaproteobacteria; order DAOVJZ01; family DAOVJZ01; genus DAOVJZ01. The sequence goes on from DAOVJZ010000028.1 coordinate 8,815, forward strand.
TATGGATCGTGGTACACGCAGTGTCAGTTCCATGCTTAATTATATGGTGTTCAGTCTTATACCTATCATGGTGGAAGTAATTTTGATCGCTGCCATTTTGCTAGGTAAATACAGTGTCTGGTTTACTGTCATTACGTTTGTAACTGTTACGATTTATATCATTTTTACTTTTCGTATCACAGCATGGCGTATGAAATATCGCGCCATCATGAATACCAATGATTCCGAAGCCAATACTCAGGCAGTGGACAGTCTTATCAATTATGAAACTGTAAAATATTTTGGTAACGAACAATATGAACTCAATCGTTATGATGCCAAACTCGAACACTGGGAAGAGGCAGCCATTAAAAGCCAGACGTCGTTATCTGCGTTGAATATAGGACAAGGTGCAATTATCGCTATTGGCGTGACCTTGATTATGATTCTTGCCAGTCAGGGGGTGGTTGCCGGCACACTCACTATGGGTGATCTGGTGTTAATTAATGCTTTCCTGTTACAGCTTTTTATACCACTAAATTTTCTTGGTGTCGTGTATTCACAATTACAGCATGCGCTTTCTGATATGGAACTCATGTTCAATATACTGGATGAAAAACCGGAAATCATTGATAAACCGGATGCGAAACCACTCGTAATAAGTGGCGGCAGTGTACGCTTTGATCACGTCAATTTTAGCTATGATACTGATCGTCAAATCCTGTTTGATATCAATTTTGAGATACCGGCCGGACATAAACTGGCCGTGGTCGGTCCCAGTGGCTCCGGTAAATCCACGCTGGCACGTCTGTTGTTCCGGTTTTACAACATCACTGAAGGCAACGTATTAATTGATAGGCAAGATATTCAATCCTTTACCCAAAAAAGCCTGCGTGAAGCAATTGGTATTGTGCCGCAAGATACAGTGCTGTTTAACGACAGTATTTTACACAACATTTCCTACGCCAACACGGATGCGTCAAAAGAAGCCATTATTAATGCCGCCAAAGTGGCTAACATTCATGACTTTATTGAATCATTACCCAAAGGCTACGATACCGTTGTTGGTGAACGTGGCTTGAAACTCTCCGGTGGGGAAAAACAACGTGTTGCCATTGCACGCACTGTATTACGCAACCCGAAAATACTGGTGTTTGATGAGGCCACTTCCAGTCTCGATTCCAAATCGGAAAAGGCAATTCTGCAAGCCTTGCGTGATGTCGCTGTTGATCACACCACGCTCGTAATCGCACATCGACTTTCAACCGTGACCGATGCGGATCAAATACTGGTAATGGAAAAGGGACACATTAAAGAACGCGGCACCCATCGAGAATTACTCAATCAAAATGGTATCTATGCCCATATGTGGGAACTACAACAGGAAGCGCGCAAACACGAAGAACAGGGTGAACAAGCAGTCTACCCTGTTTAAATATTCTTAAAGCTTATTGATACAACAACAAGGATTGTAATGCTGTGCAGGTTGATGCATCCAGATGGATGAAGCGTAATCCAACACCATCATCTGCAAGGTGACTGACCACAGCACGCACACTTTTCATCTTGCTCATAGTATTAGCAGTCTGTGGGAAGAAAATAGTTACTTCTGTGAATAACGGGATATCAAGTTTTTGTGATAACAGGAACATGCCGCCAAAACCCAGATCACGTGTTACACCACGCATCATAACTTCAACGCCATTGCATCCCTTAAATCGAAGACCGGCATCAATAGACTTATGGCTTCTTGCCGTCCAACGCCTTTTCTTTCGTTCCAGATTCATAATATAACCTGCAATAGTCGAATATTACCGCTTGAACCGTTAATACGGCCAAGTATACGGTAAAACTCCCCCTCCGTCTTTTGCTTCCCCTCCAAAAATTATTCTTCGGGAAAATCTGAGCTTAAACGTCCAGGCACTCTTTTATTTGTTCGCCCAGTGCGTATGAGTTCAAGCCCAAACGATTCCAGGTATTAATACTGATTGTGTATCTGGAACCATCCAGATATTCAATCATAACCGTCGCGGGTGCGGCATCTGCCAGCAAGATCATTCTAACTTTTAGTAATCTCCCCAAGCGACTGACATACCAGTTTGAAACTTCTGGCTCAGTAGATATTTTTTCTTGTACTGACATAACCTATGCTTCTTATAATTAAATAGTTCAAAATTGATATTTCACCTTTAAATAGGTAAGCAAATAGCGCGCCAATTATA